>DASUGD010000358.1:0-7235 GCA_036274195.1 Gemmatimonadaceae bacterium
TCGGTCAGGAAGCGGCGACGCATGCGTTCCCATGTCGAGCGGCCGAATCGCTCGTCAACCTCGTCGTTCAAACAGGGTTGTGGCGCGCCCGGAGGGATTCGAACCCCCGACCTGCTGATCCGAAGTCAGCTGCTCTGATCCGCTGAGCTACGGGCGCACGTTCGTGCTCAAAGAGAGCACATTACTCGATCTGGCGTTGACCACACGAACCCTACTGCTCAATCGTTCCGCCGGCGAACGAGACGTGCGATTCCAACAACGACGAAGAACAGCCCTGCCAATGCAAACGCCGCGCTGGTGACCGGGTAGAACCAGTCCTCGGCCCTCGGATCTCCGGGCGCATACTCGACGGGGAAAAGGACCCGGGCTGCTGCGATTCCGACCGCAACAAGCCCGACAAGGATGAAGGCGATCTCTGTCTGTCGCGGATGAATCTCCATGGGCTCCTACTTGCCGCTATTCGGAGGACGTCGTAGCGGTAGGTGACCGTGCCCTCGCGGCTGGTCATGGCGGTGCGGTTGCCGGCCGCATCGAGCGCATACGTGAAGCGCGACAGCGTGGCGGTGGCGCCGGTGTGGGCCACCTCCAGTTGCCGGCCGGCGCGGTCCCACGTGTGGCGGGCGGTCAGCCCGTCGGGGGTGGCGACGGTCAGCAGGTTGGCGGCCGGGTCGTAGCCGTAGGTAGCGCCGTTGGCGGTGGCCAGGCGGCCATCGTCGTCGTAGGTCCAGGTCTGGGCCTACCCGCGTGCCGCGCAAGTGAAGTCGTACTCCTTAGTCGAAGCTGGACGGTCTGACCCACAGCCCACTGTCAGCCATCCTCTCGAAGCCGCCGGCCGACCGCGCCCAAAGAGAGCAGATAACTCGACCGGTTTCGGTGGCTCGCCCACTCGTCGGCGCACACCGCACCCGTCGGGCGTGCTCCGAAGTCAGCTGCTCTGATCCGCTGAGCTACGGGCGCGATATCGTGCCGAAGAGGAGCACAATACCGGAACTGTCATCGACCGACGCGGTTGTTGCCAGCCTTCCGAGGGAATCGCGACGGAGCGTGCACCGGTCGATACGAGTCGGACTTGCGTCTATTGCGTATCGGGAGCTGCGGGTTGAAGTTGTGCGGCGACTTCGCGCACCAGGTCCGCATCAGGCCCGTCGATTGTGATCGTCACTTCGCCGATGCGGCGTGCAAGCTGGGTGTTCCACGTGCCATCGCCATTTGGCAACACAATCGCCGTCCATGTCTCCCCTGCTACTTCGACGATGGTTCCGCCCGAGAGCGTCACGGGGTCGGTTTCGCCCATGTCCCCTGGCAATGCATTTGTCTCGAAGATATGGACTGAGCCGCCATCCGCGAGGCGGTACCGGATGTCGATCGAGAATCCGTGGCGGTCCTCGGTCGGCGAATCGATCCAATCGACATGCTCTAGGAGTGCGTCATCTGGCAGTGCGTTCGGGAGCCGAACAGGGAACGGCGCGATCGACATCGCGTCTGTGAGTCGAGCTTGTTCGGCAGCGGTCGAGCCTGCGGCACCTCCAGCGCCTGCTGGCGGAACGCCGCATCCAAGGAGGCCGACGGCGACGAATGCCAAGCCAACAACGCGTCGTATTACCACCATGGAACCTCGGCCCACGTCATCTCATTCACTTGGAAAGTCTTCCCGACACAGGAGGGGCAGCCGGTCGTATTCACGACGCGCACCTGTCCACCAAGAGTGGCCGTGAAGGTGTAGTGGTCCAAGGACATCCATCCGCAGTAGTTCCGTTGGTCGCGAAACTCTGTGTAGTAACCCTGACTGCTTCCAGCGGTGTGCATGCGGTAGTAGACATACGGCGCCCGGTGTGTCGATGCGTTGCAGTCGATGTATGCGGCGACGTAGTACTGGTGGTTGTAGCTCGTGCTGACCGGCAGATACCACGCCGCCCAAGCGGTCACGGTCGTGCCACCAATGAGCTTCGAATCGACGTGACAATTGCCACCAGTCGTGTGGAACGTCCACGAACTTTGCGCACCGAACATGTAGAAGTACGGGGCGGGATCGTTCCACACGCACTCGTTGTCAACGGTCCAGTTGTGCGCGAGGGCAAAGGGCGTGTTTACGAGCGACACGGCAGACATCAACGTCACCCCACTCCCAGCCGACCCAGTCTTCGCATTTGACAACGCTGCGCGCTGCAAATACGAGGTGTCAAGTATTTTTCGTCGGCAGGTCCTGGCGCTCAAACTCATGACACGATTCGGGCAAGCCGCCCATGAACAGTGCGCGACAGCCGGACGAGTAGGTCGTCATCGGGACGGCGATGCAAGTCCGCCCGATCCACCGAACGGTGAAGCATGGGCGATGTCGTAATCGTCAGGCCCGCGCAAACCTTGGCCGCGACCTATATGTTCATCTCGATCCGGTCGGCGCCGTGCGTCTGACCTGAGATCCGTTAGGGCCCCGTGTCGGAGCGCGCGACGAGCCACTCACCAGTCTTCGCGTCGACGAAGGCGTAGAGCGTCCCGGTCTGCTCGTCCGGAATTTGAAGCACCGGCGAGGCGTTCGGGATCGGCATCGGTACGGCGACATCGCTGTATTTGAGGACCCAAACGTCACGCCCGCTACTGAGTTCCGACAGCTCGGGATCCGTCACGTTGACGAGGAAGGCCTCGACCTTGGTAGCGTCCGGGAACTCGCCCATCGCCTGTTCGAATGCCGCGACAGCCGTGGCCGAGGAGATCTTGCCCGCTACGGGGATCGACTCGACCTTCGTGCCGAGGTTCGCGACGTCGGGCGGAAGGGCTCCGGCGGGCTCGGACGGCGGCCCTCCTCTCGTGTCCGCAGAGCCGAAGCGCCACGCAATCGCAACCACCACTGCGACGACCACGACGAACACGAGCGCCAGAGCCCACAGGCTGGACCGATTTCTTGCGACGCTGTTAATGAGCATTGGTCCAGTTCCTAAGAGAGCCCGGCCCAAGCGTGTCGCGGCCGTACGGGGCTTGCACGGCATCGAGGGTGAACGACATGTTGACCCACACGTTGTTGGTTCGGTACCACGCGCTCGTGAATTCGAGCTTGGCCGGAGCCATCCGTCCGATCTGGGAGTGGGTCGCGCTCGTCTCTCCCTGGGCGTTCACCCAGTCTCCGCTGCTGAACGGAGGGTTCGGGCTCGTGCGGCGAGCGACGCCATCGAGCCGGCAGTACCACGTCCCGCTGATCCGCTCGTACGTGAACGAGTGCTGGGCGGCCGACATTGAGTGGAACGTCACGCTCCGTGTTGGAGGCGAGCCGAAGGCGTATTCGCAGTACATCACCGGGGTGCTGTCAATGCCCGGCGCTTGATCCAGCCCGTCTGAACCCATCCACCGATGCAGTCGTTGCTGCGGAGGTTCACGCCTTCGAGCGTGAATGCGCTTCCCGCCACGCCGTTCGAGCAGACCGCTGGGTTCGTGTACCCGATGAGGGCCCGCACCGCGGTCGAAGCCGGGACCGCATCGACGCCTGAAGCGTGCTGACGGCCACCGGGAGGGAAGGTCCCGGGACAATGCGCGCTTGCAATCCGCGGCGCGAGAAACGTGAGCATCAGACTAGAAAGCATTGCGAGGATCATCGCGATCGCGAAGGATCGCGATCGATGGCGCTGAGCGAGTTCGATGTCCACCCCTGTCATCCCGGCGCGCGTGCAGGAACGCTACTGCTGCTGGTGGCCGGAATCAATCCGCGATTTGGGCGAGGTCTGCGGCCGATTGGGATGTGGTGGCATGAGTCCCGATCCGCTCGAGGAATTGAACAGCAGATAACTCGAGGCCCTACGCTCCCCCGCCCACGCCGGGTGCTACAGCGCATCGGCCGGGATAGTCCGAAGTCAGCTGCTCTGATCCACTGAGCTACGGGCGCCGATTCACGCTCAAACAGAGCGGATAACTCGGCCGACATTGTGCCACAGCGCTCGCGACTCGCTCTCTGGCTGAGCAGTCCTGGGCCAAGCGGCCGACCAACGGCGCTGTAGTTCTATGGGGGAGCAGGGCTGCGCACACGGACCTCAGATTGGGTAGATACGTCCGTAGTTCCACGGATGCGCAACTGAGATCTTTTGTGCACTCTTCCCCACAACTGACTGGATTTCGCGACTGCCCAGCCGTCCTTTGCTCAGTCTTTCGCCCAACCGAGTGCCCGACGTTGGCGTGAAATTTCTTCTTGGGCCTCCGCGGCTGCCTGACGGCCGAGAAGGGGACGGAACGTGCGCCGCTGGGTCGCTGTTGTCTTATCACTGCTTGTCCTTATCACGGCGGTGGGTGGGGCAATGCCCACTCCCGTTGCGGCCGACACGTTCCATGCGATAGGCGCCATCCCCGGCTCAGCGTCCACCGGCGAAAAGCCACAATCAAAGGTCTGGTCGTACGCCGGCACGTCCTGGGCGGTTGCTCCGAGCACCACGACCCCCAGCGCTGGTACCTGGGTTTGGAAGCTGGCGGGCGACGGAACATGGAGCGCCGTCACCCAGATCTCGACGAGAACTGACACCCACGCGGACGTCCGAGCAATCGGTAACCTCGCGCACGTCCTTCTGTACAGCGCGGCCCCTGAGCTCATCTCCCTTCAGTACGACCCCGACCAGGGGAGGTTCGTGCCGTGGACAGCCCGCCCGACTGCGACCGGGGTCGCCTTGCCATCGAGCGAAACGGCCACCATCGACGTGGATTCGACGGGGACCATGTGGCTCGCATCAGAGTCCGGCACGAACATCGTCGTCTATCACAGCCCATCGCCCTACACGTCGTTCACGGGACCAGTCACTCTCGCGACCAACGTGAACGCCGACGACATCGGGGTCGTCACCGCCCTTCCGAACGATACGGTCGGCGTGCTGTGGTCGAACCAGACCACCAAGCGCTTCGGCTTCAAGGTTCACGTCGACGGTGCGGCTCCAGATGCGTGGAGCGCCGACGAGGTGCCGGCGTCGCAGTCAGCGGATGACACGCTTGGCGCTGCCTTCGGCATGGCCGATGACCACCTGAACGTCGCGGTCGCGTCCGACGGCACTCTGTACGCGGCGGTCAAGACCAGCTACGACCAGGCCGGCTATACGAAGATCGCGCTGCTCGTGCGGAGGCCACAGGTTGGCGGCCCGGGCGGCACCTGGGACGACCTGTACGAGGTTGACGGAGAAGGCACCCGGCCCATCGTCCTCCTGAATGAGGCGACCTCGTCCTTGAAGCTCGTGTACACCGCCTCCGAGTCGTTCAACCCGATCGTGTACCGAGATTCGGCCCTGGATCCGATCAGCTTCGGTCCCCGGCAGACGCTGACATCCAACGCTCTGAACGACGTCACGAGCACGAAGCAGAACTGGACGGACCGCGTCGTCGTGCTGGCCAGCGGCAGCACGAATCAGATCCAGGCATTCCAGTTCGATTCCGGCATCGCCCCGAACGCTGCACCCGTCGCCGTCAACGACAGCTACACCACGCCCGAGAGCACACCGCTCACGGTGGCCGCGCCCGGCGTGCTGGCCAACGACACCGATGCCGATGCCGACGTGTTGAGCGCGGCGTTGGTCAGCAACGTCACGCACGGCACCCTGAGCCTGGCAGCCAACGGTGGCTTCACCTACACCCCGACTGCCGGCTACAGCGGCCCCGACAGCTTCACCTACCGCGCCAACGACGGCACCGTCGACTCGAACACCGCGACGGTATCGCTGACAGTCGGCCCGGCATCCCTGCGCGGCGAGTGGCTGATGAATGGCAATGCCAGCGACAGCTCGACCTATGGCAGCAACGCCACGCTCGTCGGCAGTCCGCCCTTCGTGGCCGGTCGCGTCGGACAGGCGCTGTCGCTCAACGGCTCCACGCAATACGCAACCGTGGCCGATGCCCCCCACCTCGACCTGACCACCGGCCTGACGATGGCGGCCTGGATCAATCCTGCCGCCGCGGCCACCCAGAACCTGATCAAGAAGGCGGTCACCGCTGGCGCCACCGTCAACGGCTACGAGCTCAGCCTGGCGTCTCCGACCAGCCCGGCCGGTCAGAGGGTCTTCGTGCGCCTCAACCAGGCGACTTCGGGCGATATGTTCCGCATCAACTCGACATCGACCTACCCGACTAACGGCACGTGGATGCACGTCGCGGCGACCTACGACGGCACCACAACCAAGCTCTACGTCAATGGCGTCCTGGAGAATTCGGCCGCCGGCCCGGCCGCGATCGCCACCAACAACCTTGCGCTGGCACTGGGCGCGCAGAGCGACGCTGCTTCCAAGTACACCGGGCTGCTCGACGACGTGCGCCTCTACTCGCGCGCCCTGTCGGCGGCCGAGATCACTGCGCTGGCGAACGCCAACGCCGCCCCGGTGGCCGTCAACGACAGCTACACCACGCCCGAAGGCACGCCGCTGACGGTGGCCGCGCCCGGCGTGCTGGCCAACGACACCGATGCCGACGCCAACCCGCTGAGCGCGGCCAAGGTCACTGATCCGGCCCACGGCAGCGTGAGCCTGGCCGCCAACGGTGGCTTCACCTACACCCCGACTGCCGGCTACAGCGGCCCCGACAGCTTCACCTACCGCGCCAACGATGGCAGCGCCAACTCCAACCTCGCCACCGTGTCGCTCAGCGTGGCGGCCTCGCTGCGCGGTGAGTGGCTGCTGGACGGCAATGCCAGCGACAGCTCGAGCTATGGCAGCAGCGCCACGCTCGTCGGCGCGCCGCCGTTCGTGGCCGGTCGCGTCGGCCAGGCGCTGTCGCTCAACGGCACTTCGCAATACGCCACGGTGCCCGACGCCAACCACCTCGACCTGACCAGCGGCCTGACCATGGCCGCCTGGATCCGGCCGGCCGGCGCGGCGGCCGCCACGCAGGACGTGATCAAGAAGGCCACCCTCGGCGGGATCAATGGCTACGAGCTGTCCCTGTCCAGCGCCGGCAAGGTCTTCGTGCGCCTCAACCAGCAGGCCTCGGCCGAGACCTTCCGCATCAACTCGACCAGCTCCTATCCGCTCAACAACACGGCCTGGATGCACGTCGCCGCCACCTATGACGGCAGCACCATCCGCCTCTACATCAACGGCACACTCGAGGGCTCGGTCGCCGGACCGGCGGCGATTGCCACCAACAGCCTGCCGCTGACTCTCGGCGCGCAGAGCGATGCCACCCGCTTCTACGACGGCCTGGTCGACGACGTGCGCCTCTACTCGCGTGCCCTGTCGGCGGCCGAGATCACAACCCTGGCCACGCCGCCTGGCGGCAACGAGGCCCCG
>DASUGD010000359.1:0-8034 GCA_036274195.1 Gemmatimonadaceae bacterium
GGCGCACAGCCGCCCGCGCGTCCAGCGCAAACCGCTGCTCCAACTCCGCCGGCTCCTGCGCCCGGCACTCCCAAAACTGATTTCGAGAAGTGGACCGATCTCCGCGGGACTGATCCCGTGGCCGCGTCGCTCTTCTACCAAATGAA
The DNA here is from genome assembly GCA_036274195.1 of Gemmatimonadaceae bacterium. Classification (GTDB taxonomy): domain Bacteria; phylum Gemmatimonadota; class Gemmatimonadetes; order Gemmatimonadales; family Gemmatimonadaceae; genus JAJKIV01. Next base: position 147 of record DASUGD010000359.1, read on the forward strand.
CTCGATGCGAATCGAGCAATCCCGAAGGACGTAACAACATGGCCAATGGTGTGATCGGTCGCGGCTCGCTGCCCGCGAACTACGAGGACTTCAAGGGTGCCGTCACGGCGAACCTGCTGCTCCCGACCCCGCAGCCCCAGTACCTGTTCGCGCAATTCGCGATGTCAGGACGACTGAGCCTCGCTGCGCTCAATGCTGGTGCCACGAGCGTGCAGCAGTACGTCTCGATGGCGGGAGCCGGCGCGCCGATCTCCTCGGACCTCGACCGACTGATCCGCACGGCGGACGCCTATCCGGGCTTCTTCCAGACGATCGACCAGTTCGGCAAGGGGATGGGCGACACGATCAAGTTCCAGCGCCCCGTCTTCTCGAACGGCGGCCTCGACAAGGCAAGCCGCAAGCTGAACACGAACCAGACGATCAGCACGACCGGTCGCACAATCCAGACCGAGGAAGTGCCGATCGTGCTCGACGAGTACCACGGTCCCTATTCGTCCGACGGATCCGCGCCGCAGCCGCTCGCCATCTGGGGCTTCGACGCGAAGTTCCGAGCGAACAAGCTGAGCCTGGTCTCGCTCGCGACGCTGACGCTCACCCAGGACTACACGATCTGGCTCGATCGCGTGCTCCGCGACGAACTCCGCGCTGGCGCCACGCAGACGCTGTCCGACGAGTCGTTCGCGGACGTGACGGCGTACACGACCGGCGGCGGCTCGACGTTCTCGCTCGAGCAAATCTTCCGCGCCCGCAAGGCACTCACCGACCGCGAGTGGCGCCCGTTCCCGAACGGCCGCTACGTGCTGCTCGTCCCCACCGTGTTCAACACGCAGATGGTGTCGGACATCGAGTACCGCGAGCTCTCCAAGGTGCACGCGGACCGAAACCAGCTCTTCGGCTACATCGGCTCGGTCCAGGACGTCGACATCTTCGAGTGCTCGACGCTCAAGAGCTACGCCGCTACCGATACCGTCCCCGGCACGGGTGGCGGCACGGTGGGAACCGGCGTGGCGCTCGAGGAGGCCATCATGGTCGGCCCCGGCGCGGTCGGCTTCGGCACGGCGGCACCCGATCCCGAGAACGAGATGGGGCCCGTCGCGCGCTTCGCCGACGACACCAACTACGGCACGGTCGCCAAGGTCGTCTGGTACGCGCTGCATGCCATCGGCGGGCTCGACCTCCGCGGCGTTCAGCGCCTCATCGCGCAGAGCGCGTAGGACCAACCCATGAACTACCGCAAAAGCAAGGTCGGCCGCGCGTCGGCCGTTCTCACTACCGGCGAGGTGGCGGGCGCGGCCCTCGACCTCGACCAGGCCAAAGACAAGCAAGTCGTCGTGGATCTGTCGTTCACGATCGGCATGCTCACCAACGTCACGGCCCGCTTCTACGGGTCGGTCGATGGCACGACGTACGACCTGCTCGGCCACCTCGCGGTGCCGGGCACGGCGTCAGTCGTGCTCACCGCCGACACCGAGAAGATGTTCATCATGCCAGCGCTGCCCGGCATCAAATGGTTCCGCGTGTCCGTCCAGGGATCCGGCACCGTGACGAACTCGCTCTGCCAGTTCACCTACCGCTACGACAAGCGCGGCAGCTTGTGATCGTCCGAGTCTGGTTCCGCAAAGGCGGGGCCAGCGACGGGCGGTGGTGGACGGCGCAGCTCGACGGCGAGGAGTGGCACTGCGCAGCGGTGTCGTTCCTCGTCGCGGCCAAAACCGGATGGGAGAGCGACGCGTCGCGACCCCGCGCCGAGCAACGGCACTTCATCGAGGCGAGCGCAACGCGAGCGACCTGGGACGGCCCGAATCTGATCGTGAGTTGAGATGGCCGTCACCGACGACGAAATCGAATCGCTGCGGTTTCACCTCGGCTTTGGCAACCTCTCCGAGGACGGTCCCTACACGGCGGACGGCTTCCGAGCCGTCTTCTACCAGGTCGTTCAGCCGAATCTGACAGCCGGCGCCGAGACGACGGCGAGCACGGCGGCCTCGGTCGGACTCTCGACCGTGACCGTCGTGAGCCTCACGGGCATCGTGGCGCGCGCCCGGCTCGTCGTCGACGTCGGCGACGCTGAAGAGATCGTGGTCGTCCGCTCGGTCGGCGTCCTGTCGTTCTCGGCGGTGTTCGCTGCGGCCCACGCAGCCAACTTCCCCGTCGCCGTCATGGGCGGTGAGGCGCGGCTCCGCATGCTGCTCGGGCGCGCCGACTCTGCCTGGCAGTCAATGCAGGCGGCAGACATCGGCGATGACGCCGGCCTGAAGCGCATCGAGGGCGACCTCGAGTGGTTTCAGGGCGACGAACGGCTCAGGATTCGGCGCAGTCTCTACGAAGCCACCGTCGCCGAGCTCGCCTGGCTCTGCAACGTCGAGCCCCGCCGCGGCAAGAAGCGTGGTTGCCAGCTCGAGGCCTACTGATGGCCCAGACACTGGCCGACCGCCTCAAGAAGACGGTCTACCGGGGGCGCGCCATTGCTGGCGGCAAGGGTTTCCGCACGCACACCGTATCCCTACTCGACCGCTCCTGGACCGGCCAACACACTGGCGAGGGCTCCGGCATCGAGCAATCGACTCCGATTACCGAGGCCAACAACCAGCCGCCCAAGGTGCGCTGGCTCAAGCAAGACGAGATCGCGCTCGCGAACCTCGCGGGCGGCTCGGTCGAAATCGGCCCGATCACTCCGCGGAACGACGCGGGCACCGTCGGCACCGACCCCGCGCTCTTCACCGACGTGAGTGACGCGAACACGGGCAAAGAGCGCTACCTGCTCATCAAGGGCCCGATGCACCCGACGGGCGCCGTCTACGCCATCAAGAGTTTCCGCAACGAGAAGGCGCTCCGCATCATGCTCATCGCCTCCCCGGTTGCTCCCGAGTACCGATGAGCGGCCCGAGCCTGAACGAGCGCATCGGCGACCTCGTTCTGCCGCCTGACGTTGCCACGGTCACCGCCGCCGGCAACCTCACGTCGCTAGACCCCGCTCGACGCATCCTCGCCGACCTGTTCAAGGCAGCAATCCAAGCCGAGCTCACCGACGCCTGGATCGCAGCAGTCGGCAACCGGCTAGCCCCAGAGCAGCGAATCAGCGCCACGACACCAGTGGCCGACGTGCTCGAGCTCGAGCCGACACCCCAGGTGATGACGACGCGGCAGGCGGGCTTCCCGCTCCTCGCTGTCTACCGCTCGGGTCAAGGCGAGTACTCGACCCACACCATCTACTCGGACAAGCTCACGCAGCCCTGGACGGTGGACTGGATCCTCGGTCCCGCTGACGTTGCCCTTGCCTGGCAGCTCTGCGATACCGCCGTCGCGGTCTCGAAGATCATCAGTCGGTGCATCGCTCGACAGGGCCACCCCGCCTACCAGAGCGGCGCGGTGCAGTTCGGCGCCGGACGCGGTGACCTCGGGGCGATCCGCATGGTCCGCCACGAGGGGCCCGGCCAGGCCAAGTTCGTCGGCGACGACAAGGGCACGACCTACTGGGCGATCACGATGCAGCTCGAGACTATCGAGTACGTGGACGCCGGATCGAGCCTGCCGGACTACGGCGTGCTCGAGGGCGCCGACTACGACATGGGAATCGGTGGCACACCCGAGGGCGTGATTCACGGGTTGCTCTACGCGAGTACGGATCCGCCTGTGCAGCGCGGGTGACGCCGTGATCCAGCTCCGTCCCGTCCAACTCTCCCACCACCGCTTCCTCTCCAAGCACGACCAGGCGGTGCTCGACGCGCTGAACGAGTCCCGCGACTTCGGCGTCAAGTACACGGCCGAGCACCCGACGTTCACGCCGCGCTCTGGCTCGCAAGGTCTCGCTCACGCGACGACCGGGCAGGTCATCCGCACCCGTAACCGCGGCATCGTCCGGCTCTCAAACGCGAAGCCGTACGCCAAGGCGATCGACGGCGGCGCGCGTGCCCACGTCATCATGGCGAAGCGCGCCAAGACACTGCGCTTCATCGGTCGCTCCGGTGTCGTGTTCCGCAAGCGCGTGAACCACCCGGGCAACAAGGCCTATCACTTCCTCTCGCGCGCGACGAACGCAGCGGGCCGCGTGTTCCAGCAGGGAATGCGGCTCCGCATGAACCGCATCGCCGCGACGTTCTGACCCTAGCCCAAGCCGTTCCCGGGGCTGCCGGTTGCTCTCCCACCAGAGCGCCGGGCGAACGAGCGGCACCTCTCCGGAGCTCACCTGATGAAGCTGAAATTCTTCGCTCGCGACGACATGCTCGTCACCGTGCCAGGTTCGCGCCCCATGCGCGGCCAGGCGCCGCAGTACGTCGGCCGCAGGTTCATCCCCGGCGACGGGAAGACCAGCGCCCAGCATCCCGCGACCGAGACGCCTTACGAGGCGGACAGCGAGACGGACGAGGGGCGGCGCCTGGTCCAGCTCACGAGCCGTGATTCCGCGCTCTGGCCCGCCGACAAGGCGACTGCCGAAGCGTGCGGGGTCGAGTTCGTCGCGATCGACGTGAAGGACGGTGTTGCCGTGCGCGCGAGTGCGCCGGTCGCCCGAGCGAGCGCCGCGAAGCGCTCGGAAAGCGCTGAGGTCTAAGTGGCTGGCCTAAGTATCCCGATCACTGGCGTCGGCGCGGACTACAAGGTCCCGGGAGCATACGCCGAAATCCTGTTCAACCAGGGCCCCGCCTCGGCGAGCGCCCCGGGCCGCGAAGTCTGCTTCGTCATGCCGAAGAGCTCGGCGGGCACGTGGACGGTGAACACGCTCTACCCCGTGCGCAACGCGGGCCAGGCCGAAACCGGCGCCGGCCCCGGGTCGCCGCTTCACCGCGCGATCCGCAAGTTCATGAAGCACAACCCGGACGCGAGGGTGGCCGCGGTTCCGTACGCGGCATCGAGTGGCGGCTCTCCCGTCTCCGCCACTGCCACCGTCGCTTTCAGCGGCTCGCTCACGGCGGGCGGGACGGTGGATATCATCGTCGCAGGCGAGCACTGCGCGGCGAGCTTCAAGTCCACCAATACGATGACGGAGATCGGCGACTTCGTTGCCGCATCCATCAACGCGAAGACCCATCTCCCGGTCACGGCCGCGAACCTGACTGGAACCGTCACGCTGACGGCCAAGATCGCCGGAGCCTCCCAGGGCACCGCGACCATCTTCGCGATCAACGTGCATTCCGAGGTCGAGCCGCTCGGCACCGGCCTCGTCGTCACGCTTTCCGGCCAACTCGGCAGCGGCGCGGCAGGCGCGGACGGCACCACGACGGAGGCAGCGAACTTCGCCACAGCGCTCGCCGTCCTCGACGCGACCCGCAAATACTACATCGTCACGTCACTCACCGACGCGACGAGCCTCGGCAGCCTCAAGACGCACATCGTCAACAAGAGCCTGCCGCGTTCGGGGCTCCGCTCGGTCGGCATCGCGGCGAATCGCCAGGTGCTCGCCTCGGCGCAGACCATCGCGATCGGGCGCAACTACGAGCGGCTCGCCATCGCCTGGATGAAGAACAGCGAACACGACCCAGCGGAGCTCGCGGCCGCGTTCGCTGCCATCTACCAGCAGCAAGAGGCCATTCACACGGCTACGAACTTCGATTTCTGGCCGCTGAACGACATCATCCTCCCGTACTACGCGGCGACGGATCGCCCGACCTCGGACGACCTCAACGACGCGATCAACGACGGACTCTCCCCGGTCCAGTCGAACGAAACGTCGGTCTGGATGGTCATGGCGTGCACGACGCGCTCGAAGGACGCGACCGGAACACTCGACGACCCGCGCTCGCTCGAGCGTCACCGCGTGAGCGTCGCGGACGAATTCACGGACCAGGAGATCGTCTACTTCGGGCTCAACTACCGGAACAAGCGGCTCGCTCCCGACGAGTTGCTCGCGAACGGCAAGCCGAACCCGAATCAACGCGAGGTGGCGAACGTCGTTCACCCCGAGGCGTTCAAGCCGCACATCCGGCAGGCGCTTCGTGAGTACAAGGACGCCGGCAAGCTGCAACAGATCGATAAGAGCAACGACTCGCTGCGCGTCATCAAGACGGGCTCACGACTCGAGGTTGGACTCGACCTGAACGCGATCGACATGCTCCATATCGTCTCGTATCGGTTCGCTGAAGTGTCCGAGGGGTAGCCGCGTCGCGCGCTGAGTAAGCGCGCCCGAGCTCACCGAGCAATTCGCGCCCTCCGCGGCGCCAACGCGAAAGACCAGCCAAAATATGGCCCAAAGCGACTACGCGCTAATCAAGCTCTTCTTCAACGGCGCGCCCGTGATTCAGATCACGAAGATCACGCGCATGCTCGATGCGCAGAATCAACCCGTGCAGCTCATGAGCGAAGGCCTCGGCGGCTGGACCTCGGGCGCTGGCATCTCGAGCGTCGAGTGGGAGGCGCCGATTCCGATCGGTGGCACCGAGTTCGACTACGAGGGCATCGCGTCGCGGCGTGAGTTCGTCGACCTCCAGGTCTTCGTCGGAAGCCGCAGCGTCGCATCGCGCGGCAAGATCCAGACGACGCAGACTGAGGGCTCCGTCGGCGCGCCGTCGTCGATGACCATCAAGTGGGAAGGCGCTTTCGAGCCGACCGAGTAGCCCGCCCCGACAACCTAAGACGCGTGCACGCCGAGGAGTGACGGCATGAGCACGCCGACAGATGAAACGCCGCTAGTGCCGGCCGGACGACTCACTCCCGCCCGGCGCAAGGTGCTGGCGGCGTTTCCTATTTCGACCGAGGAGTGAAGCAATGCCAGGTCCGCCCGAGGACGTTCCGGCTTCGGAACTGTTCCTCAAGCTGCAGGAGACGCCTGCCCCCACCGAGGTAGTCAATTTCCCTCGCAAGACCAGCGACGGGAAGCCGATCGGGACCACGCGGATTCGTGTGCTCAGGGGCGAGGACCAGGAGGCTGCGAGGAATAGAGCCAAGGAATACCTCAAGGCCAAGTTCAAGATGACGAACGAGGATCTGGCCGTCCAGCCCGGCGCGTCACTTCTGGGTGATGCGACGGCGCGCGAGATCCTCGCCATGGCTTGCCTCACCGAGAAGAGTCACGGCGGAGAGGCACAGGGGGCTCCCTACTACCCGCTCGTCTTCCCAAACGCCGACGCGATCGGCAAGCTCTTGAGCACGGACGAGACCGCGGTTCTCTTCCAGTGCTATCTGCTCGTCCAAGCCAAGTACGGCCCGTTCGAGCGAAACGTCCAGACGGAGCAGGATCTCTCTGCGTGGATCAAGCGCCTTGTGGAGGGGGCCGCGGAGTTCCCTTTACGGCAACTCTCATCGGTTCAATGGGCGGAGTTAGCGTCGTTCTTGGCGCAAAGAGCGCATACGCTATCCGTCATCCTGGAGTGCCTACTTCCGAGCTTGCCGCCTACTTTGGCATCCCGGCTCGCCACCTACTCTTTGGGCACCGGCTTCTTTGGACGGCGTGCGTCGAGTACCTCTACGGGCTCGGATGGTACGGAGACCTCAGCAAGTGAGCTGAAAGTATCCGACATCCCGATCACAATCGAGGACGCGCGCGAGATGGCGGCAGCCATGAAGGTTGCCGAGGAAAGCGTGCTCGCTGAACTCGACGAGGCGGAGCGCAACCGAGAACTGTAGCCGATGGCCGTCCTCACGTACGACTTCGCCGTAGTGAACCAAAACCTGCTCCCGCAGGTGTTGGCCTCCTACGAGCGGCGCATCGCGCAGTTCAACCAGCGGACGGCGCGCACACTTGGCGTCTCGGCCACGGGCACGGGCGGCACCGTCACGAGCATCAGCTCGGCGCGGCTTCGGTCTGTGCCGGCGCAGCAAGCCGATGCGCACGTCAAGGCTTACAAGTCCGTCGCGTCCGCGGCGGCGGCGCTCGACAAGCAGCGGGCGGCGGCGCTGGTCCAGATCCACAAGGCGGAGGAGCGGCAACGCCTGGCGTCAGAGCGTGCAGTCCAGC
>DASUGD010000360.1:0-2668 GCA_036274195.1 Gemmatimonadaceae bacterium
AGTCGAGCGGATTCGATTCCCGCCGGCTCCATCCGCGGCTCATGATGTGCGCCGGATGACCGACGCGCTCAGGATTCCCAGACTCATCTTCCTTTACGGCCCGCCGGCAGTCGGGAAGCTGACCGTTGCGAAGGCGGTCGCAGAAGGCCGGGACTTTCGCAGCGTTTCGTACCCGCCGCGTCCACTCACTCTTTCGCCCGTGGGGCCAGCTCTATTGCGCCTTGCCGATGAGATGGTGCCAAGGGCGCCACCAGTGAGTCAGGCCTGCGTGATCGCTGCCCCCTTCGCGTGCGACCATGAGTACGTCACGGTGCGTCGGTTGACCGAGGCGCTCGTGCGTCCACACGGCGATTGCATCGTCTCCGTCGAAGTAGCAGAAGACGTGTCCGCCCGGCTTGTCTGGACCGTGGAGCCACTGGCGCTCGCCGCCCCACGAGAAGGCGTTGCACTTCCCCGAATTGCGTTCGATGTCCGAGCGAGCGCGGAGCTGCCCGTCGTAGGCTTCTTTGAGCACCGCGCCGTTGGGATAGGACGAGATCTCCCATCGGTCCGGCATGCCGCTGGCCGGCAGGCAAACGGCCGTCTGTAGTGCTTTCGGCTCTGGAACCGTCTGTAGCCTGCAGTCCTTCCACAATGCAGCGGGGACGATTGCGTCCAAGCCGGCATTCGCGGCCAGCACCTCGGACGCGGTTGTCACCGGAACGCCTCCGCCGGGCGCTGCGGTCCCCACATCGCCCTGGTCTCCAGAGGTCAAGTAGACGACTGCGGCGGCGGTGATGGCCGCCAGCGCCACGACTGCTGCGCCGAGCTTCCACCCGAACCCTCGACCCGGCCGACCGAGGATCATGAGCACCCAATTGCTGCTTCGAGGCGCGTCGAGCTCCGAGTAGACCTGGTAGATGTGAACCGGTTCCGGTACGCCCTTCAGGCGTACTCGGCCGCGATCGCTGTACTGAAGTCCACCGAGCCTGCCGGCGAGCCGGACGGTCGAGGCACTGACGAGGACGTCTCCGCCATGGGCGCGCCCGCACAGGCGGGCTGCGACGTTGAGCGATGCCCCGCGAAACCCCCCGTCGTCGACCTCGACCGCTTCTCCCGAGTCGATGCCCATACCGACCTTCAGCGGCACCTCGGAGTTCGCTCCTGCCTCGTCCCCGAACCTCGCCTGTAGGTCGACCGCGGCGCGGATGGCCTGCCGCGCCGACGCGAAGACGGCGAGCGCTTCGTCTCCTCGCAGCTCGACGAGTTGTCCGTCGTGGGCCTGGACACCGTCGGCAACCAACTCGGCGAAATTGGTTGCGAGCTCGGCTGCTGCTTCGTCGCCGTATTCCTCCGTGTACCGCGTGTATCCGCGGATGTCGGCGATGAGGAACGTGCGTGGCGCGGACGGGCTGTCGCTCATCGCCTATCAGTATGCGCCTGCGTGGCTCGGGCCGGGGCGAGCGGGTCGATAACCGTGCCGTGCATCGATTGAAATCTCGCGCGCGTTCGATCTCGCCGCCTCCATCCGCGGCTCATGATGTGCGCCGATGACCGATGCGAGGGGCGATAGCGTGAGGTCGATGGTTGCGGCGATGGCGACGGTGGCAGGGCCTGCGGCGAGTCTCGCTGCGCTGACGACGCTCTCGGACGATGTCGGCGGATGGCTGAGGCAGTACGTCGGCTACCGCGGCGTGTTCGTCTTCGCCGATGCAGCTGAGCAGACATCGCGCGTGATCACCCTCTGGGAGACCGCGCAGGACGAGCTCGCGGCGCGCCGGTCACGCGGGGCCATGCGCGATCAGCTCATGGCGATCGGCGGGCTCCAGGTCGTCGGCTTCGACGTGTACGAGGTCCCCGGGCACGAGTACCTGCCCGGCTGACGCCGCAGACGGTCGGGAGACGGGCAGCTAGTCGGGGAGCCAGCCGTCGCGATACGACGTGGGCTTTCGGCCCGGCACGTTGGCGTACGCGACGCCGCCGTCGAGCGTGTCCGCCTCGACGCTCGCGCCGTATCGTCTCGCCGTCTCGTCGGCGGGGAAGCCGAGCGACTCCGGGTGCCCGTCGTGCTCGCGCGATCCAACGGCGACCAGGAGGCACGGGCCGGTCCCGGCTCCGATCAGCACGTGCTTCGTGCGAGGGGGGAGATGGACGAAGTCCCACTGTCGTAGCGAGCGCTCAACGCCTTCGATGACGAGTGTCGCCTCGCCGGAGAGGACGAGGTACGCCTCCTGGTCCGCCTCCCAGTGGTACATCGCGTTCGGCTCGCCCGGCTGGAGCACGAACGGATTGATGCCGAGCTGGTCGGCGCCGCGGCGCCAGCCCTCGAAGTCGTCGGCAACGACGCACACGGCGCCGCGACCGTCGGCGTGACGCCATTCGGCGTCCCGCATGTTGAGGACGTACCAGCCCTCGCCGGACGGGCTGAGCCCGTGCTCCGTGCGCTCGAGCTTGGCCTCCTCGGTCACGAGAGCACCCTATCCGAGAGGGATTCGTCGACATGGCCAGAGACCCTGGGCGAGTGCTCGTCCACGGCGCGTTCGGAGGCCGTCGGTACGTACGCGGCGCAGATCGCCCCACGGGGCAAGATCGTCGTGACGATCTGACAGCTGCTGACCGCGGAGCACGGTCAGTGCTCGCCTAGAGCTTCGACGATCTCGGGTCGAGGCGCTCGAGCGCCTGCCAGTCC
>DASUGD010000361.1:0-11413 GCA_036274195.1 Gemmatimonadaceae bacterium
AGATCCGTGCGGTCGTCGCGCCACTCGTAAGGAAACCGACCGCCGGTGTACGGGCTGCCGCCGACGCCGGCAACCCGCCACCCCAGCCACGACGTTTCCCGACCATCGACCGACGCGCTGCCGCCGAGTGTGGAGTCGTCGTGGTTGCCGGGGACGAGGAGCACGTTTCGAGAGGCCGAGCTGACGACGTCGAGCAGCTCGCCTGGCGACGCAGTGTTACCCAACGCCGGATCGGCGTTGAACGGGCCGCGCGCAAAGTCCCCGGTGAACAGGATGCCTTCGACGTCGGCGGCTCGGAGATGCTCCAGCACCGTGAGAAGGGACCCTAACGCGCCGTGCAGGTCGCCGACGCAGCCGATTCGTCGAATGGTCACCCGAGTAAGATGTCATTCCGAGCGGAGCGGCAGCGAGTCGAGAAGCCCTGTCATTCCGAGCGGAGCGCCGCAGGCGCGGAGGCGAGGAATCGCCGTCGTCCCGGTAAAGGGGCTCTGTTCGGACGGTTTCATTTGCGCCGCTCTGGCATCCAGAACGGAGGGACGGGCCGGCATCCAGAACGAAGGGGTCGACCGCATGAGCGACATGAGCCGCATCCTGCACATCCTGCTCTCTCGGGACGGTCCCTCACACCACGAGCCGAGTGGAAAAGGGGACTGCCGCTCGGGACGCTACCGCCCCGCAAAGCCGTTCCCCTTTTCAATTGGCTCGTTGCGCGAGGAGTCGTCCCCGGTCGGGATGGATCCCTTATGCTGCTCATGCCGCTCATGTAAAACGACCGCGCCGGTTCGAATGCCCCGGACGAAGACGAGAGGTCGTCCCGGGAGGCCCCTCTACCGGGAGGATCGCGATTCCTCGCCTGCGGCTCGGAATGACAGCCGGTTACCGCTCGGCCTCCAGCCCGGCATCCAGCGCCTTCCTGATCCGTGCTCGGCTCTCTTCGACGTGAGCCGACATGTACGCGTTGAGCGTCCCCGACCCCGCCGCGGCCGCGAGCCGGCGGTCGAGGTCCCTGAGCGTCCGCCTCGCCACCGCGCGCGCATCCGCCGGCGTCCGCGGCGCCGGCTTCACCACCAGCGCGGTCATCTGATCGAGGTACGCCCGCTGCAGGTCGCGACGGACGGCATCGGCGTTCGACACCGAGCCCGCCATCCACACCTCGCTCCACACCGCACGCGTGAGCGTCGTGAACAGCTCCGGGATCGTTACCATGTTCGCCGCGCCGTACCGCGTCTCGCCATCACGAATCATGGCGAGGCGGAACGGCTGGACCAGCTGCGCCAGCACCGCCGACTGGAAGCCCAACGTCTGCTCGTGATACGGGAAATCGATTCGGCCGTTGAACGTCGTCGTGCTGCCGAAGTGGAACCAGCGGTTGGAGCCCATCTGCTGGAGCACCGGCGCCGGCACCGCGAGCGCGTCCTTGGCGAACACGCGGTCCACCAGCAGATCGAGCGCCTCGCGCTGCTTCGCCTTCGGAATTGCGGCGAACGGCGGTCGCGCGTTCGGGTCGCCGCTGTGGTCGCGGTTGATGTACGCCCCGCCGATGTACTTCACCGCCGGCGCGACGGCTCGAGCGTACTCGCCCATCAGCGAGCCGTACGCGTCGGTCACCTCGTACGGGCTCGAGTTGTCCGTGAGCACGTGCCTGGGCAGATCCTTGATGATGTTCCGGATCAGCTCACTGCGCTCCTTGCCCCACGCGAGTGGATCGTCGCCCAGGTCGAACGTGTTGATGCTCGGATCGAGCGCGCCGGGACCACCTGCCTCGGCATTCGTCCCGTACAGATGCCCGCGCTCGGCCGCCTGACGCGCGATCCGCTGCGCGTCGGCGTCGTCGTTCGTGTACGCGTACGAGATCGCCCACCGGTCGTACGAGCCAACGCCTGGCGTGTAGAAGTAACCGTTAGGCTTGCCCCGCGCGGCCACGTTCACCGCCGGATACTCCATCACCGAGCTGTACAACCCGGACTGGTCGGCGAATGCGCGGTCCTGGAGCTGCGCGTTCGGTGTGCTCGCCGACGACCGGAAGTTGTGCTGGAGACCGAGAGTGTGTCCCACCTCGTGCATGACGACCCACTTGGCCGACTGCGCGACGAACGCCTCGGGCACGGGAGCGCCCGGTGCGAGCTCCCCGCGCGCGATGAGCGCGGCCCGCAGCGTCGCCCCCTGGGCCTGGAACGCGTCGACGAAGCCCGCCAGCTCGTACCGGTCGCTCCGGGCCTCGAACGCTCCGACGCCTAACGTCTGCTCGAACGCGTCGCTCGCCGTGACGGGCGACGCGAGGTTGCGCCAGTTGTTCTTGTAGTTTGCGAACATGCTGGCCTCGAACAGGATGTCGGCGTCCAGGACCTCGCCGGTGCGCGGATCGACCGTCGACGGGCCGATCGCGCCGTAGCCTGGCTGGTCGGACACGTTCCACCGGAGCGTCGCATAACGGATGTCATCCGGGTCGGCATCGGCGGGGAGGTCCAGCGCGCGAATCGCGCCAACCCAGCCGGCGGCCTCGAATGCAGCGTTCCACGCTTCGACACCCGCCTTCATCGCCGCCCGGTATTTCTCGGGCACCGTGTTGTCCACGTAGTACGTGATCGGCTGCTTCGGGCGGTACTTGTCGCCCACCTGCTCGCCGCGCTCGAGGCGCCAGCGATTCACGAACCGCACGAAGAACGTCGAGTCGTCCTGCGAGAAGTCCTTGTGCGCGGTGAGGAAGTTGCCCACGCGATCGTCACCGATGCGCGGCGTCATGGGAACGTCGGGCAGCGCCGCGAGCGTGTAGTGAAGCGACAGCGAGAGGAACCGGGTGTCCGCAACCGACGGGATGTTCACCGGGTTCGGCGGACGGAACGTCAGCCGCGCGCGAATGTTGGTGTTGCGCGGAAAGCTCTTCACGGACTCCACGTAGCTGCGCTGCCGGTCGAACGGCACCGGCGGCGGCTGGCCCGGGCCGGGAGGAGCGACCGCGAACCGAACCTGCTGCCCAATCCCCGAGAGGTCCGAGACGAACCAGTTCGTCACATCGATGAGAACGGCGGAGTCCGGACGGAACGACTCGATGCGCGCAGCATCGATGACGGACGGAGCGAACGTGAGATCCACCGCGCGACTCACGGCGGCGTCGCGACCGCCAGTGAAGCGAGACGGCTTCTGCAGCAGAAAGATCTGATCGCCGCGCCGCTCGAGGGTCATGACGTTCGCCTCGAACAGGTTCAGCATCGTTCCGCCGTAGAGCCCGTTCGCGCCGATGCCCTGGGCAAGCTTCATCTCCATGAGGAAGTCCTTGCCGAGTCGCTCTTTCGGCACGGCGATCCAGAGCTTGTCGTCCTTCTCGTACGTGTCGAAGAAGCCGGTGCGGACCTCGGCCCCTTTCGTCACCTCGGCGAAGGGTTTCGGGCCGGGGCGCTGTTGCGGCGCACCCTGGGCGGCAGCGCCGTTAGGCGCGGTGCCCGGCGGCGTCGCGGGAGGCACCTGGGCGGACAGCGTGGCGGAGAACGCCAGAAACAACACGATGAGTCGAAGCATGGAAGCATCCTCGGGGGGTGGTGCCGCAGGCGAGCGGCGTCCAATGATCGACCCGGGGTATTGCAGCCGGAAGATCCAGTGGTTCGGCCGGCGGCGAACCAATGCCGTACCAGATGTCAGAAACGATTGATTCCCAACAGGTTGATGCGGTGAGATGCGGGTGACGCGCGCTCGCTAGTGTGTCACGCGCACGGTGATCCACCGAACCACCACTCACAACCTGAGCAGCACGACAATGACTTACACATCACTTGGCGCGCCCCGGCTGACATGGCGCGCGCACGTACAGAAGGCCCTCGTGGTGCTGTCGATCGCTACCCTCGCAGCCGGCGCCGCCGCCTGCGGCGGCAAGGATTCGAGCACGGAGCCCACGACCCCCCAGACCGTCGCCGGAGAGTACCTGCTCGAGACGATCCAGGCGAAACAACTGCCCGTGAAGATCTATGACGGCCCCATAGGCGACCCGGGCGAATACGACTACTTCGCGTCCTACGTCGTGACGATCAAGCGCGGCGCGATCGACCTGGACGATGCTGGCAACTATCACCTCATGATCGACTACCACCTCGTCAGGGACGGCGAGGTCATCGATGACTCGTTCGACGGGTACGGCACCTACCAGATCGACGGGAACAGGATCTTCCTCACGCGCGAGGACGGCGAAGGTGGAGGCGACGGTCCCCTGCGGTCGGGTCAGGTCACGATCGAGATGAACATGGTCGACGAAGGGGATGTGATGCCGTACGTGTTCCGCAAGTAACACATCCGCGACCACCTGGTGGGTCCTGATAACCACTAACCGGTTCCAGTAACCCGTAACCTGTGTAGCTCGCGCCTAACGCTTCAGACCGAAATCTCCTGACGGATTCCGCGAACCCCGATTTCCACCTGGACGCCGGGCGGCCCGGCATGGTGCCATTCGACCCCCAGCCGGGCCGCCACGCCGAGTCGGGGCAGAATGAGATCGGCAAGCAGTGGGTGCGCGTTGTGCACGGTGTAGAGCTGTACCCCGGTGACGTCAGCCCACTCCACGCCAAGCGTTCGCATCGTCTGGTCGAGCGCCGTCAGGATGAATTCGGTCTTTTGGCGAAGCGCCGCGGACGTCGGATACCCGTCCGATGTCGTGTCGCCCATTGCGACGATGTCCGGTCGCTCGCGCCCCAACCCAGCGGCGCGGAGGTTACGGATTTCAGGTATGCCGGCGAGGACGAACGTCGGAGCGCTGGCGCGCACGCCTCGAGCGGCTGGCCTGGAGTGCGACCACGCGTGGATCGTGACGTCGGGCGCGCCCGACGCCCCGGTGACGGGCCTTTCCGATGCGCTGAACGCGACGTTGGTGCGCGTCACCGGGATGTCATCACCCACCACGAGTCCAGCCGCTTTGAGGCGCCCCGTATACGCCTGATTGAACTCGTCGAACTCCGACCTGGAGAGTGGCCGTGCCGATCGTAACTCCAATCCGCACAACGCATGCAGCGGCCGGCCGGATCCCTTGAGCAGCCGTTCGATATCCGCCATCCCGGCAGCAAACGGGCGCGGCTGGCGGAACGTCGTGCGAACGATCTCGAATCCATCCGCAGCCACGACGCCGAAGCTGAGAAACGGCACACCGGGCAGGAACCGGTATCCGCCCCGCTCGTTCACGACCAATTCCTGAATGGCGATGCGGCTCTCACGGCGCGCCGACACACCGGGAGCGACACCTGCGGGAGTAGTGCTGGCTTGACCGAACCGGTCCGTGCGCGGGAGAAATTGGGCGTCCATCGTCGGAAAGCACCTCGTCCAAATTGTGGCTCGTAGCCAAGGGATAGACGGACGCCAAGTCGGGTTTCCTGCTCGTGCTCGCCGGCTGCTTGTAACAGTTTTCCGGATGACTCCCTCAGCGAAACACCTGGCGTGAGCGCTGGACCTACCGTTCGCCGCGAAGACGTCCCGCTGCACGAGGACGTGCGCTGGCTCGCTGCATCACTCGGCAAGGTCATCCTGCGCCTCGAGGGCACGGAGGCCTTCGAGAGCGTCGAGTCGCTCCGCCAGGCGTGCCGTGCACGTCGCTACGCGGTGCCGGGCGCGCCCACGCTCGACGCGCTGCTCGAGCAGGTGGCCGCGCTCCCGATCGAGCGCACCGGGATCGTCGCGCGAGCGTTCACGCTGTTCTTCCTGTTGATCAACACGGCCGAGCAGGTCCACCGCGTGCGCCGCGCTCGCGAGTATCGCTCCGCCGCGGCCGACACGCCGCAACCCGGAAGCGCGCGGTGGGCCATGCGCAAGCTCCGGGCGGAAGGGCACGACGCGATCGCAGTGGAGCAGGCCCTGCTCGCGCTGGATGTAAGGCCGGTGCTCACCGCGCATCCAACGGAATCCACGCGACGAACGCTGCTCGGGCTGCAGGCGCGCGTCGCCGACATGCTGCTCGAGCGCGAGGGAGCCTCACCAGCCGACCGCCGCGCCATCGAGGAACGGCTCGACGCCGAGGTGGAGCTGCTGTGGCTGACCGATGAGGTGCGCCAGGATCGCCCCACCGTGATGGATGAAGTGAGCACGGTCGTCTGGTACCTCGAGACGCGCCTGCTCGACGCGAGCGAGCGGGCACGCGAGGCGCTCGTGCGGGCATTCGAGGAGGAGTTCGAGGCGACGTCCGATCGGCTGAGCCAGGCGGTGCCGCTCACGATCGGGAACTGGGTCGGCGGCGACCGCGACGGCAATCCGTTCGTGACGCCTAACGTGACCATCGCGACCGCGCGCCGCGCGAGCTACGCGATCCTCGGGCGGTACGCCGATGCGCTCGGGTCCCTGGTCGAGCGCCTGTCGGTGTCGTCGGCACTGGCCGAACCGAGCCCCGCGCTGCTCGCGTCCATCGAGCACGACGCCGAGCTCGTGCCTGACGTGTACGAGGCGAACCGGAAGCGCAACGCCAGGGAACCGGTGCGGCTCAAGCTCACGCTCATGCGCGCGCGCGTGGACGCCACACGCCGGCTTACCGCGGCACGCGACGCCGGGAGCTCCACGAGCGAGCAAGCCGCCTACGCCAGCGCGTCGTCGCTCGAGCAGGATCTGCTGCTCGTGCGTGAGAACCTGACGACCGCCGGCGCGGCGCGGGCCGGCCACGTGACGATCGATCCGCTGCTGGCAACCGTGCGCGCACACGGGTTCTACGGCTATGTGATGGACGTTCGCGACCACGCGGACGCGCACCGGGAGGCATTGGCCGGAAACAGTCCGCGCGTCGTCGAGACCTTTCACGCGATCCGTGCGATACAGGACGAGGTGGGGGAGCGTGCCGCCAACACGTACATCGTCTCGATGACCACCGAGCCCGCGGACCTGCTCCGCGTGTTACAGCTCGGCGCGCAGGCAGGGCTCGTCGCACTCGACGACGATCCACCGAAGTCGCGTCTCGACGTGGTGCCGCTCTTCGAGACGCGAGCCGACCTCGAACACGCGCCCGGGATCATCGGTGCGCTGCTGCGCGATGACCTCTACCGCCGGCAGCTGCACGCGCGGGGCGACCGCCAGGAAGTGATGATCGGCTACTCGGATTCCGGAAAGGACGCTGGCATCCTCGCGTCGTCGTGGGCGCTGTACGAGGCGCAGGAGCGTCTCGCGAGCCTGTTCAGCGACGCGGGGATCGCGCTCCGGCTCTTCCATGGAAGAGGAGGGAGTGTGGGGCGCGGTGGCGGCTCGCCCGTGTCGCGAGCGCTCGCCGCGCTTCCGCCCGGGACGGTGAACGGACGCATCAAGATCACCGAACAGGGCGAGATCGTCTCGCAGCAATTCGGCCTGCTGCCCGTGGCGGAGCGGACGCTGGAGGTGACGCTCGCCGGAGTGCTCATGCAGCAGTTCAGCCCCGGCCCGGACGACCCGACGCCGGCGGAGAAGGACGAGTTTCGAGCGACGATGGCCGATCTCGCGGAGCGCGGGCTCGCAGTCTATCGCGAGCTCACGCACGACAATGATGCGCTGTTCCGGATGTTCCGAACCGTGACGCCGATCGATGCCCTCGCGGACGCGCGGTTCGGCTCGCGCCCCGCGTATCGGCCCGGCGGCAAGGCGGGCATCGAGGGGATACGGGCGATCCCGTGGGTGTTCGGGTGGACGCAGATCCGGTTGACGCTTCCCGGCTGGCTGGGCGTCGGCACCGCGTTAGGCCACTACGTGGGGACCGAACGCGGTCTCGACCTGCTGCGCCGCATGGCGAGGCGCTGGCCGTTCTTCGACGACCTTCTGAGCAAGATCGAGATGGTCTGCGCGAAGTCCGACCTGGAAATCGCTCGGCTCTACGTCGAAACGCTCGGCGGCGACATGCGGCTGTTCGAGCGTCTGGCAGCGGAATACGACGCGACCGTCGACGCCGTCCTGCGGATCAGAGAGAGCGACGCGTTGATGCGGGACACGCCGGTGATCCAGTCGGCGATCATGCTGCGGAACCCGTACGTCGATCCCCTGTCGCTCATCCAGGTTGCGATGTTGCGACGACGAGCCAATGACCGCGGGGACCACCGGGCCGCCCCGTCGCGGCCAGGACGGGCGGTTCAAACTCCGGACTCCGTGTTGTCGACGACGCTGAGCGGAATTGCGCAGGGACTCAGGAACACCGGTTAGCTCGTTAGGCGCCTTACGAGCGTTCCCGGCGGTTCAATCGCGCCGCCGCGTACAGGATCGCGTATCCGTGCGCGTCCTCGACGTCCTCCGGCACGTGGACCCAGTCACCGAGCGCGTCCTCGTACTCGTACATGGCCTGTTCGCCCGCGCTCTCCATCGTGGGATGCCACGTGTCGCCGCCGAACTCGCCCGTCGCCGTGTAACGGAAGAGCATTGCGCCCGGCTCGGGTCCGGCGATCATGAGCACGACGTCCGGTGCGGGCAGCACCTGTGCGGCGTCGATCGGGAACCCGGTCGTCTGCGTGATTCGACGCTCACCGGCGAGCGGTCCTACGATCGCGAGGCAGCGCGTGCGTTTGGGCTTCGACATCGGATGGCTCTGGGCAGCGAGTTGCCCAATGAGTTGGAGCGGGTGCGGGCGCCGCGCAAGATTGCCCGATGTGCTTACCAGTCGCCTCGGGTGTTCAACCGCTCGGCGGCGTACTGCACGGCGTACGCGTGGGGGTCCTCGACCGTGTCAGGCACGTCGACCCAGTCGCCGAGTGCATCGCTGTAGTCGTAGATGGCGTGCTCGCGCGCGTCGTCGACGGAGGGGTGCCAGGTGTCGCCACCGAACTCCCCGTGGACCGTGTAGCGAAAGAGCATGGCACCCGGGGTGTCGTCGGCGATGAGAAGGATCACGTCGGGCGCCGGCGGGATCTTCGACGGGTCGATCGGGAACCCCTTGGTCTGCGTGATGCGTCGCTCGCTTTCGAGTGGGCCGACGAGTGCGAGGGCCCGTGTGCGGTTGGGTCGTGTCATATGACGAGAGACCGGGACACCTCTAGCCTACCACCCAACCGGCTTCATCGTCAGGGTCGGAAGTCAACGGCTGAACGGCGCCGGCCCGAACGGCGCCGGCCCGAACGGCGCCGGCCATAAGAGCGCTGGCAGGAGAGGCGCAGGGCAGAGAGGCGCCGGATGCCAGACGGCGCGTGATGCCTGACGGCGCAAACGGCCTAACAGCGCACAATGCCTAAGAGCGCGACAGGGGCGCACGGCCACAGGGGCGCACTGCCACAGGGGCGCACGGCCACAGGGGCGCACGGCCACAGCGGCGCAGGGGGGCGCAGGGCCACGGCGGCGCCGCGAGGCGTTCCGTGACCTAACGATTCCGCAAATCGGCGGTATCGTTGCCCGGGCGTTCGGGGTCGTCGATCATGTGACGTGGCGGTAGCTCGGGGCGTGCCGTGTCGTCGGGGGTGGCCACGTCGGGGGCGGGCAGCGGGTCAGTGTACGGTGGCATTCCCTCGGAGTTCGCGGGCGCCGCGTTCTCCTCGGCGAGCTCGATTTCCTTTGCGTTGTCGCGCATGGCAACCACCGGCAGGCTCGAGTGCGTGCATGGCTGAACAGGACAGCCTGCACACGATCCGGCAGATCACATGCCCATGGGCGTCCGGACGCGCGAGTTTCGAGTCGTTAGGTCCGTCGAGTCATTGTGAAAACACCGTGCCATGCGGGATGGCCGTGCCGGTGAAGCCGTGAGGCCATGTCTTCCGCGTGAAGCTGACGCCGGGGCGCTCGGCGCCGGCATCGCGGAACCGCTCATCCAGCGTCAGCGCGCCGCGCGCGGGATCGAAATTGATCATGAAGAGACGGTTGCCCGTGCCGGCGCCCGCGGAGTTCAATGCGATCCGGCGGCCCGTATTGTCGATCGCGATCCAGTGCGGCTGCTCGTCGTCGCCGAGCTCGAGCGTCGCCACCTCGCGGGGATGCTCGGGGTCGCTGATGTCGAGCGAGACGAGTGCGTGCGTGTCGGGTACGGTCTGAAGCCAGTAGTGACCGGTGATTAGCGGGACGCCGCAGTTCTTGCCCTCGAACGCCTTCACGAACGTCGCGCGCGGGTCGATGCCATCCAGACCACGAACGAGATAGAGTCCGCAGTTGAACGTGTGGATGTAGGCACTCCTGCCATCGCTCAGCAGCAGCGGTTCGCCGGTGAACTGCTGCTCGTCGCCGCGCGGCCCGGGCGGCAGCGAGATGGTCTTGAGGAGCGTGAGGTCGGACAGTCGCCACAGCTGCACCCACTGCGACGTCGCCTTCTTGTTCGCCTCGTCCATGTCGGTGGTCGTCGACAGCGCACGATCGACCGCCGGAATCGGCAGCACGGAGTACGGATAGATGTATCGATCGGGAATGGCGGAATCGCGCGCGGCTGCCGTCCGGATCACGGTTCCGCGCTCGTCCATCTCCACGAGACCACCCGTGGTGTGCTCCCCGCTCGAGGTCATCGCGTCGTGCGTGTGCGACGTGGCGTTTGCGGTCGCCGGTGGCACGGGGTCGGCCTTCGACTGCGCGTATTGGAACGTGGCGAGGACGTTCCCGTTAGGCAGCCTGACGTACGTGTGCGGGTGACTCAGGCCGCCAAGGTCGCCGAACGACGTGAGGATCTTTGGCGTTCGTGGAGTGGACAGGTCGAAGAGCCATGTGCGCCCGGCGTGAAAGCCGTTGGCGAGCAGGTGGTGATTGGCGGCAAGCACTGCTTCCGTGTGGTGCGGGTGCGTCCCCGCCACGCCGGTCGGCAGCGAGGCGATGACCGACCCGTACGTGGCTGACGACGGCGACGCGTCGATCACACCGAGAAAGTCGCTCGCGGCGCCGGCGGAATCTCCAGCCCAGACAAAGAGGTATTCGCCGGCGGAAGGTGGCGCCTCGTGAGCGCACGCGGCGCACGAGACGACGATCGTGGCGGTGAGACATCGGCGCATGTGCCTCATACCCTGCGCCGCCTCGCGACGGCCAGCAAACCGATGCCGACAAGGAACAGCATCCCGCCGTAGACGGCCCACTTGGTCTGGCCGGTCATGAAGCTGCCGGGGAGGATGTTGATGCCCTGCAGGAACCAGATGCACCCGACGAGCAGGCAAAGCACGCCAACGACGGCGGACGCGATTCGCATAAAGAAAGACCGGACTCAGGTAGATACATATCTATCATAGAACACCGAGAGTCACGGCGCGAGCAATAACGGCGCGAGCAATAACGGCGCGAGCAATAACGGCGCCGGCAGGAGAGGCGCAGGGCAGAGAGGCGCCGGATGCCAGACGGCGCGTGATGCCTGACGGCGCAAACGGCCTAACAGCGCACAATGCCTAAGAGCGCGACAGGGGCGCACGGCCACAGGGGCGCACGGCCACAGCGGCGCACGGCCACAGGGGCGCACGGCCACAGGGGCGCCACAGCGCAACGCGGACGGTTCCGCGCCGCCCGCGCCGTTGCGTCGCGGTGGCCCTGCGGTGTTGTCGCGCTGTCTGGCATT
>DASUGD010000362.1:0-27758 GCA_036274195.1 Gemmatimonadaceae bacterium
GAATTTCATCATTCCCACGCCGCGGCGTGGGAATGATGAAATTCGACTCTGACCCCAATTCTTACGGTACCGGCGTGTTCGAAAGGCTCGTCACCGCCTGCGCCAACTTCTGCACCTTCGGTCCGTCGCACGAGCCCTGCACGTCACCCTCGAGCTGCGATGCGAGCCGCGTCAGCGTGTCGTGGCGCGCCGGTCCCGACGAACGCTCGGCGCTCGCGATCTCCTGACGAACCGCCGCGACCCGCGCAGCCGAAAGACACTTGCCGCGCTCGAGCTGGTCGACGTACGCCTTGACCAGCGCGAAACTGGGCGGCCACACGAACTTCGGCTGCCCTTGCGTGTTCAGGTATTCCAGCTTCACGGTCTTCGCAGCGTCGATCTCGTTTTGCGAGACGTACTGACTCGGCGTGAGCTCGGCGACGTCGAGTCCGCGTGCGATCTCGGAGCTCACGATCGTTCCGTTGTACCAGTACGCCGACCACGATCCACCGCTCGCCATTCGGAGCGAATCCACCGGCCCGCGGTCGAAGAACGCGATCTCCTTCGGATGCGCGGCGTCGGTCCAGTCGAACACCGAGATGCCGCCCTGATACCACGCCTGCACCATCACGTCGCGCCCGGGGATCGGGATCAGCGAGCCGTTATGCGCGACGCAATTCTCCTTGTCGGTCTGCGCCGCGGGGAGCTTGTAGTAGCTCTGGAACTTGAGCTTGCGATTCTCGATGAGAAAGATCGCGTCGGAACCCCACTCCTTCTTGTCGGTCACGCGGCACTTCGGCGCGCCACCGCCGCCCCACTCGTCGGAGAAGAGGATCTTCGTCCCGTCGTTGTTGAACGTGGCCGAGTGCCAGTAGGCGAAGTTGGAGTCGGAGACGGCGTCGAGCCTGATGGGATTCACCGGGTCCTTGATGTCCAGCAGGAACCCGTGCCCCTCGCATGCACCGCCGGCGAGCCCCAGCGATGGATAGACGGTGATGTCGTGGCACTGGCGGAACGGTGAGATCGCCGACACGCCGGGGACGGGCGCGGGCCCCTGGGCGGCAATCATCCTGTCGACGATCGTCTGCAGGTTGGCGTGTAGTGCGGCGGAGTCGGCCGCCGTTGGCGCCCCGGTCCCGCCACGAGCCTTGACGATGCTGTCCAGCTGCGGGCGCACGAAGAAATTCCCCATCACCATGTCGTTGCCGGTATTGGGATTCTTGGCAACGAACCCTCCAGCCGCGCGGACGGAGTCGGCGAGGCGTTTGGCGTTCGCCACGTCCTCGGGGGCGGGCGCGTGCGTGCCGGTCGCCTTGAGGCCGCTGAAGATGTTCGCCCGGTTCACCACGGCTGCCTGCTCGGGGTGCGCCACCGGCACCTTGATGATCTCGATGCGCATGAGCGAGGACGCCGCGTCCTTGTCAGGTGTTTCTCGGACACACCCGGGAAGCTCGTTAGGCGACCGGATCCCGGCCGAGCCGGAGACGTAGATGTAGACGTTCTCGCGATCGTTCGGGTCCTCGAGCACGGTGTGCGTATGCGAACCGCGACACGTCTGTACGTTGGCGACGAGCTTCGGATTCCGGATGTCGCTGATGTCGAAGATGCGAACGCCGCGGATTCGCTCCTTGCTCACGGTGTCCGCGACGCCACCGGGCTTACAGTCGATCCGGCCGTTGTTCGCCTCGGCCGACATGAAGAGCAGGTTCTTGTACACCGAGACGTCGTTCTGCGAGGCCGGACAGGTGTACGCCGTGACCATGACGGGCGACGCGGGGTTCGTCAGGTCCCAGATCACGGGGCCGTTGTAGTTCCCCTGAATCGCGTAGTTGCCCATGAACGCGAGATCCGAGTTGGTGATCCCCGCGAACCCCGGCGGCGAAACGGCCTTGGCGAGGATCCTGAGATTCGAGACCGCCTCGCCGGCGTTCATGAGTCCGGCCTTGAGGCCGACACGCGGATCGGGGTCGGGTGTGGGTTGCGTCGCGGGCTTGGGGGTACCGCAGGCGGCAACGACTGCTGCAGCGGCGAAGCCAAAGCGACGAAGGACAAGCGACATCACGGCCTCCTGGAGGCTGGCGGCGGGTTGGAGCCTAACGCGAACAACATCTCGAGCATGCGGTTGATCTCGGTCGTCTGGTCCACCTGGACGTCCGACGCGAACTTGAAGACGGTTTCATCCTGTCCTGCGCCCTGTGCGGCGAAGAGCTCCTTCACCATCGACACGGCGCCTTTGTGGTGCTGGATCATGTAGGTGAGAAAAAGGCGGTCGAAGTCCTCTCCTCGGGCAGCGTCCAGCTCCTTCATCTGCGCGTCGGACAGCATGCCGGGCATGAGCATCACGTGCTGCTCGCCGCCCATGGTCATCGTCATGCCTTCGGGGTTTGGCTGCGGGACCGGCTGTCGGCGCGCGCTCAGCCAGTTGGACATCAGCGTGATTTCGTCGGTTTGGGCGTTGATGATGCGCTCGGTCAACCGGACGACGGCTGCACTCGCGCCGTGTGTCGGCGCCCAGCGGGCCATTTTAATGGCCTGTGCGTGATGGTGGATCATCCCTGACATGAAGCGGATATCCGCCTCGGTGTAGGGATACCGGGCACTGTCCGCGCTCGCGCGAGCGATGGCCGCTGCGTCGCCCATAGCCTCGGCAGGGTGTGGCGGAGAGCCGGCGCCCGGTCCGCGGCAACCGGTCAAGGCAAGCGCCGCAAGGGCAGCGGCTTTCGCCGCGAATCTACGGTAAGGGGTCACGTCGGCCATCCGCCGGGCGAAATCGTCGGGATTTGGGTGCGATGAAAAAATTGGGGCGCGTTTGCCGCCATACAAGATGAAGCAGCAAACCAGCCGACCGAGGTAGCCCCATGGACGCCAGCAAACGCAGTCAATTGATCTTTCCGGCACTGTTGATCCTGATGAACGTTGGTGCCTCGTTGGTGGCGTTCAAGGCCGGCGATTGGCGTCGTGGGGTGTACTGGATCACGAGTGCCTTGTTGCTCGTGACGGTCGCCGGGTTATAGACTGATGTCTACTGCAGCATGGCCGCCGGCTCGTCCTCGTCCCACGCGTTCGCGAATGCCTCGGCGCCTAACGCCTCGCGCAGCGACTCGATCTCGCCCGCGTGAGGTGCGCGGCGTCGCGGTGGCAGGACGGCCCCGATCGCGGCGCGCTGCCGCGTTGCCGCACCGAACAGCCTCGCCGCGGCGCGCGCATCACCCTCATCACGGCGAACGCGGGCCAGGACATCGAGACACTCGGGGAGCAGGAACCGGCTGCCAAGCTGCCGCGTGATCGCGAACGCCTCGTCGAGGGCATCGTGCGCCGCGGTCATCGCCCCGCGCTGCCGCCGCGCGTCGGCTTGCCGAGCGAGGATCTGGGCGAGATGCGCGGTGTCGCCCCGACGCATGAGCGCGATACTCTCCGCGTACAGCGGCTCCGCGCCTGCGGCATCGCCGGCGTCACGCCGAATGTCGCCGGCGGTCCCAAGGGCGAGTCCCGTCGCAAAGAGAAACCCGTATGCCCGAAGCGTTGGGAGCCAGGCGTCGAGTGATGCGACGACGTCGTCCGATCCGAGCGTTTCGTAGGCGATGACTACCGACCACAGGCTTGCGGTCGCGCGATGGATGACATCACCCGTCCGGTACGCGGCATCGGTCCCGACCTTCAGGAGCCCGCGGGCACGTTCGACGTTCCCCATCCACATCTCGAGCACGGCCAGCGCCGTCGCCGTGAAGGCGACGCCGCGCGGATCACCTAACGAGAGCTGGCCACGGAACGCACGCCCGAGATGCTCGCGCGCCTCCGCCAACTCGCCCCGATGGTAGAACCGCACCCAGCCGAGATTGTTGTGCGCGAGCACGATGCCGCGCAAGTCGCCGGAGCGCTCGTGAACGCCGAGCGCCTCCTCGGCGAACGCGATCGCCGGGGTTGGCTTACCCGCGAGGTACATGGACCAGCTCAGGTGATTGAGCGTGACCGCGACGGAGCGCTCGTCCCCCGCCTCACGGAAGAGCTCCTCCGCCTCCTCGAAGATCAGCGCCGCGTCGATCGGCGCGCCCTGCATGTGTGTCATCACCCCGTGCGACAGGAGGAGCCGCGCGCGCGTCTCCCGGTTGTGCGCGGGACCGGCCGCACCGAGTACGCGATCGATGCGATCCCGGCCCTCGGTGAGAAACCCCCCGATCCAGAAGCGGACAAGCGCCTCGGCCATCCGGGTGGCTGCGTCGACATGCCCTCGATCGAGGGCATAATCCAGTGCGGCGCGAAGGTTGTCGTGCTCGCGCTCGAGTCGCTCGAACCACGTTCGCTGCTCGGGGCCACGGAGGTAGGGCACCGCCTTTTCGGCCGTGGCGAGCATGACCTCGAGGTGAGCGCGGCGCGCGGCGTCTTCCTCATTGGCCTCGGCGAGCCGCTCGCGGGCGAAGGCGTGAATCGTCTCCAGCATCGCGAAGCGCGGTTCGCCGTCCGGCTGCTCGTCCCGGCGGAGCAGGCTGTGGCTCACGAGCGCCGTCAACGGCTCGAGCACGTCGCAGGCGTCGCCTAACGCCGTCATCAACGCCTCGACGGCGTCGACTGTGAAGCCGCCGGCAAAGACGGCGAGTCGGCGGAAAAAGCTCTGCTCGGGCGCGCCGAGGAGTCCGTAACTCCACCGGATCATCTCGCGAAGCGTGCGGTGGCGCTCGGGCAGATCGCGCGCGTCGCTGCGCAGCACGTCGAGGCGCTGGTCGAGCCGGGCGAGCAGCGCCCGCGGCGGAAGGAGTCGTGTGCGCGCGGCCGCAAGCTCGATGGCCAGCGGCATGCCATCAAGTCGCCCGCAGATTCGGGCAACGGTGGACGCGTTGTCGGTGGTGAGCGCGAAATCGGGATGCACGCCGCGCGCGCGCTGAACGAACAGTCGTACCGCTTCCCCGGGCTCGGCGAGCCGCTCCGGTCTGGTCAACTCCTCGGGCACGGGGACGGAGAGCGGCGGCACCGGCAGCTCGAGCTCACCGTGAATGCCTAACGGGGCTCGGCTCGTCGCGAGGACGGCCACGCCGTGGCACGTGGCGAGCAGCTCGGCCACAAAGGGAGCTGCCTCGAGCACGTGCTCGAAGTTGTCGAGCACGAGCAGCGCGCGCCGGTCGCGCAGATGACCGATGAGCCGCTCACGGTGTGTGACGCCTCCAGCGTCGCGGAGACCAAGCGTCTGCGCGACCGTTTGCGGTACGAGCGCCGGGTCGGTCACCGGAACGAGCGAGACGAAATGCACGCTGCCGTGAAAGCGCGTCGTCTGCGCGGCGGCCGCGTGAAGTGCGAGGCGCGTCTTCCCCATCCCGCCCGGCCCTGTGAGAGTGAGCAGGCGCTCGTGCTCGAGCAGGGCATCGATACGGGTCACCTCGCGCTCGCGCCCGATGAACGTGGTGAGCGGGGCGGGAAGCACCGGCGGATTGACCGCCACCGCCATCTCCGCCGCGGCGTCGGCGAGCGCTGCGTCGGCAGCCGCCTCCCCGCGCTGGATTCGCTCGATCGCCTCGTGCACGTCGGCGGCGCTCGCGTAGCGATTTCCCGGGGTGCGGGTGAGGAGACGGTCGACCAGGCGCCTCACCTCCTCGGGCACGTCGTTAGGCAGCGGCCCCGGAAGTTCGTTGAGCACACCATGGAGGATGGCCACCGCGCTCTCCCCCGACCACGGGCGTTCGCCGGCGAGCATCTCGTGGAGCACCACCCCCAGTGCCCACAGGTCGGTCCGCGCGTCGACGGCATCACCGCGCACCTGCTCCGGCGCCATGTAGTGCGGCGTCCCGAGGGCGTCGCCCGTTCGCGTGCGGTCGTGGCCCGCGATCTTGGCAATGCCGAAGTCCACGATCTTTACGACGCCGCTGGCCGTGATGAGGATGTTCTCGGGCTTGATGTCGCGGTGAACGATCCCTCGCTGGTGCGCCGCGCCGAGGCCGTCGGCGATCTGCCGGGCGATGCCTAACGCCTCGGTCGCCCGCAGCGGACCGCGGGCAATCCGGTCGCGCAGCGTCTCCTCACCGTAGTACGCCATGGCGATGAACAGCCCGCCGTCGCGCGTCTCGCCGATCTCGTAGATCGTCGCGACGTTCGGGTGGTCGAGCGCAGCCGCCGCGCGGGCCTCCACGAGGAAGCGGGCCTTCCGCTCCGGGTCGGTGCGGAGCTCGACGAGGAGGAGCTTGAGCGCGACGTGGCGGTCGAGGCGAGCGTCGTGCGCGAGATAGACGCGCCCCATGCCGCCGCGTCCTATCTCGCGCAGCAGGGTGTAGGTGCCCTCGGGCGTGGGAAGGGAGTCGAAGGCCGGCGCGGGATCAGCCGGGGGAGGATCGAGCAGGTTGAGGAAATCGCCGGCGCGCTCGTGGGCGTCGATGAGAGAGCGGAGCTCGTCACACAGCCCCGGGTCGGTTCGCGACAGCAGCTCCAGTCGCGCGCGCCGGTGGCCAGTGTCGAGCTCGATCAACTCGTCGAAGAGGAGCTGAATCCTTTCCCAGCGCTCGCTGGACATCCCTGGCGAGAATAACGCCGCGGACATGTGAAGGCCATGGCGGGTATGCCCACGGCACCCGCTTACACTCGCCGACGGCGCACGCCCGAGGCAACCAAGAGCAATCCCACCACGACCAAGAGCGCGCCAGCGATCATCCAGCCGACCGATCCCCCTTCCAGCGGCGTGCAGTTCGCGACACACAGGATCGGGCGGATGTGAACGAGGTCGGCGCCCTGCAACAGCCACAGCAAGCCGAGGAGCGTCAACGCGACGCCGACCACGATCCGCGCGAGGGTTCGGAAGCTCATGATCATACTACCTGACTTTGCCTAACGTGACTCCACCTGTTCGATCATAACCGCATCAGGATAGCGGCCCAAGCGCCGAGAGTGCCGTGTGCCGTGACGGGCAGCTTCATCATCATGCTGATGGAGCGAATCTGAATTCACGATACTATGTGGCGCCGAGGCTGCTCCAGTCGGGCACCGGGCCAGAACCACGAACGCTGAATACGCTGACGGCGCTGCGCGCCGCCGCGGGAGCCGCTGAGGTCGTGTGGCGGGGCCTTTTTCGCGGCTTGGACGTCCCGCGCGGTCTTCAACAGAAAAACCGGCCGTTCCACGATAAAGAGCTGTGTACTCCTGCGTCGTGCCTTCCTTGCACAGTGTGGCCAGCCGGCGCCAGCTTCTGCTGCGAACGTGTTCCGCCATCCAATCTCTCGAGGGGAAATATGGTCGCGCTGTCCGCGTTATGGCTGCCGATCCTCGTGTCGGCGGTGTTCGTGCTCATCACGCTCATGGTCATTCACATGATGCCGGGCTGGCACAAGAGCGACATGGCGGCCGTTCCGGGCGAGGACAAGGTCATGGAAACGCTCCGCGGCTTCCACGTGCAGCCGGGCGAGTACCGCTTCCCGTATGGGAACACGACGGCGGAAATGACCGCGCCAGCCTTCGTCGAGAAGATGAAAGCGGGCCCGGTGGGCACCATGACCATCCGCCCGAGCGGCCCTTCGGCAAGATGATCGGCCAGTGGTTCGCGTACTCGTTGCTCATTGCCGTGCTCGCGGCCTACGTCACGGGGCGCACGCGCGGGCCCGGCGCGCCGTTCCTCGAGGTGTTCCGCGTGAGCGGCACCGTCGCGTTCTGCTGCTACGTGGTCGCGCTCTGGCAGAGCTGGCGGCGCGACGTTCGGTTGGCTGTGGCCCAAGTAAGCGAATGACGTTGAGGCGGAGCGGTTGCAGCTCCGATCAATCGACGATGAACAGCGTCGCGCCAGTCGGGCTGTAGGATCGGTGAGCGTCGGCACCATCGGCGACCTGGTAGCTCATGCCAGGACGAAGGTGAAATCGCCGGCCGTCGCGGAGCTCGGTCTCGAGCTCGCCGGCGAGGCAAAGCAGGATGTGTCCCTTCTCGCACCAGTGATCCGCGCGGTAACCGGGTGAGTATTCGACCATGCGAACGCGGATCGGACCGAACTGTCTGGTGCGCCAGAGGGCCGTGCCGGCTTCTCCAGCGTGCTCGGTGGGCGGAATAGCGGCCCAGTCGGTAGTTCCAAATGGAATCTGGCTTATCTGCATAACGATTTGCGTAAGGTCGACGCGGGGACGCCGCACAACGGCGCATCAGGGCGCGCGGGCCGAGGCGACGGCATAGTGCAAGCTGACCGTCCCGACGGAAACCGCTCGACGTTCTGGAGGATGAGCGGCGTCCGTGAGTGCGCCGCGGGAAGGAGAGGAACGGTGGCCGCGGCGGGATCGCGCAGCACCAGCTCGAAGCTGTGACGGCCCAGGAGCACGGTATCGACGTCTCGGAACAGGGCGCCGAAGTCGATCGCCGGCTCGAGCGGGATCCAGTCGTACTTCCCGTCGACATCGGCGATGAGTCCATCGAGGCTCGCGGCAACGTTGTAGCGGACTGGCCGCATCGGTTGTCTCATAACGGGTGAGCGAGCGTCTAGCGCGCATTGGCGTCCAATGCGGAGGGAAAGCGTAGGCGCGCAACCTTACCGCCCACACGACCAAGGAACCATCCACCCGCGAGCCCTTCGAGGGGCGCATGAAATTCCCCGATACGGGATACCGTGCGTTCTTCGCGCTGCCAAACGTAAACGCCCGCCTTGTCCTCGTAGGGCCTGTGGAAGAAGACGGACGCTCCGTCGGCGCTCAGCGCGGATGCGCCGTGCACGATCTCGGGTGTCTGCCACACTTGCTGCGAGCAACCGACAAGGTCGACCTCGGCCAGAGGAAAGTCCGAGTAGATGTTCAACAACACCGAATCTGTGCCAATGGACGCGACCTAGCGTGCCAGCGACACCTACCCAAGCGCCGTCCGGAGTAAGGCTGACCGCTTAAGGTCAGTCGGGATCGACGGAAGGAGCTCGATGTGCGGGTCCTTCACGCTCTGAAACCAGTCTCTGTGCCGATGCTCGCGAAGAGCAATCTGGAACGTCGATGATTCATGAGGACCGCTGTCAGACGAATCGGCCGTTAGGCCGCTGCCCACAAGTTGTTAGGCAGCGGGTGCGCGTGCCCCGTCCGGCGACGTCAGCCGCCCACCACGGTAATGACGTGTGCGACGGCGTGGCCGAGCATGACGAACTCGAACCCATATGCGGCGTAGATCCAACCCAGGACCAAACCAATTGCACCGTTGGCGAGAATGATGAGGACGATGAGGCGCCCCGGTTGCTCGAGCCCGCCCCCCGCGAGATGGAACACGACCAGGAGCGCCGCGGCGACCACAATGCCCGGCGCTCGGCGTCCACGTGCGAGCCAGACGACGGTACTCATGGCGCCGAGGTGCAGCACGATCTCCAGAGGGCCGGCAGCGAAAATTGCGGACAAGGCACGCGCCGCGACGGAGCCGGGAAGTTGCGGTGCCTCGACGAGACGCAGGAGGAGCAGGCCGACCAGGCCGAGCCCGATGCTGCTCGCGAGAGTGACGCCGATCGCGCTAAGCGGAATTGCGGTGGGGCGCGAGCCATCGAGACGCCGAAGCAGCGGCATCGGAAGCCCCGTCGCATCCGCACAACGTAATCCTGGCCATGCCGCGATGGTCGCGACGAGCGTGACGATGATCGCGAAGGGTGCCAGCTGCGCAATCGGCTGGCGGTTGCCCGCGGCGAGAAACGGCAGGAACGTGACGCCGCCAATCGCGGCGAGCGTGCCCATCGCGAGTAGTCGCCCACGGATGGGCAGGCGAGGGACGGCGTTTGCCGGGACCGAAAGGCTGCCGGTGGTCATACGCGGAACATTGGGCGCGCTCGCTCCCAGCCGCCAGCAACGCAACTGCGCCTATGCAGGTCCGCTGGACCTCAGCTCCTCGGCGAGCCCGATGAGAAGCCCCTCGGGGCCGCGGATGTAGCAGAGTCGGTACGCGTTTTCGTACTGAACCACTTCGCCGACGAGCTGCGCGCCATGCGTTCGGAGCCTGGCGAGCGTGTCGTCGAGGTCGTCCACAGCGAACATGACGCGCAGGTAGCCGAGGGCGTTCACCGGGGCGTTGCGGTGATCGGCGATGACGGGCGGGGTGAGGAATCGCGACAGCTCGAGGCGACTGTGGCCGTCCGGGGTGACCAGCATGGCGATCTCGACGCGCTGGGACGCGAGTCCGGTAACGCGGCCGGCCCACTCTCCCTCGATCGTGGCTCGCCCTTCGAGCTTCAGGCCGAGCTCGGAGAAGAACGAGATGGCGGCATCGAGCGACTCCACGACGATGCCTACGTTGTCCATCCGCTTGAGCGTCATGTCATCCGTTCCACATCGTGCGAAGTGACTCGAACCGTCACCGGTGGTTGCTGACGCCTAACGCGTCACGTCGGCCCGAGTGGGCTTTCAGGGTCGCGCCTCAGCTCTTCCGAATAGTCGTCGAGCGTCATTCCGGCCCGCTGGAGAAGGACGGCGAGATCGGCGGCACGGTAGCACACCTGCGTCACGAGGCTCTCGATCGCCGCGGTCGAGCTCAGTCCCTCGTCGAGGGCTTGGGCGATCGAGTCTCGAACGCCTCGACGAAACGCTTCGGCGGGTGTGGGCGCGTCGACGATCGCAACCGCGCGCCGAAACCGATCTCGCCAACCCGGGACGTCCGCGACATCACATTTGAGGGCGCGCGCCACTCGGTCGTCGGACCATGCCTCCCGCTCGGCTGACTCGAGCAAGGCCACTTCTTCCGGCATGAACTTGTCGAAACGGTCGTTGACGCCGAGGTGATCGGCGTAGTTCGCAAAGCTGTACGCGAACAGTTCGGCGGCGAGAAGGTGCTTTCGCTCCATCGGAACCTCCGGGGCTATCGTGGCAGCGATGTCAGCGCACGCTGAGTACAGTCCACGCGGTGGGCTGTCCGCACATACAGGTCATAAGCCCGGCAGTGATTGGCGCGGCGGCAAGGTAGCCAACCACGAAGGCGCCGAAGTCATTCCACTGACGCCCCACGTCACGTTGCGCATCGCAGCTTGCAGTTGGATTTACTCTCCCGGCCGATTCCCCGCGCTGCGTGTCAGATTGGCCCGATGCCGACGAGAAGATAGAGGAGGATTGTGAGCAGGGCGATGATGATCGC
Source organism: Gemmatimonadaceae bacterium (assembly GCA_036274195.1). GTDB lineage: Bacteria > Gemmatimonadota > Gemmatimonadetes > Gemmatimonadales > Gemmatimonadaceae > JAJKIV01. The sequence goes on from DASUGD010000362.1 coordinate 11,014, forward strand.
CCCGACCAACGTGACTCCACGCGCACGACGCGTCTCCGGGTGCCGAACGAGCGCGCGGGTGCCGGCGACGGCAGCGTTGGTGAGCATGCCGGTCCCGACGAACAGACCGAGACCGAACAGGCCTAATAGCGCCACGTTGAGATCAGGGATGTCCGTATCGCGCAAGAGCGCCCATAGCGCAGCGATAGTCGCGACGGTTCCGGTGAGCACGGCGAGGCCAAGCGCGGCAAGCCGACGGGTGGAACGCAGCGGATCGTTCTGCATGGCCCAATCAAGTATGTTGCAACATAACGCCTAAAGTTCAGCCGCCAGTGAAGTATCAACATTTGCAGCGAAGCCGCTACCGAAGATCGCTTGGCGGCTCCAGCCACGTTATGCGCGCACCGCGCTTCGAAGGCCGGTGCAACGCATCGGCCACCGCCTTGGGATTGCGCGCCGCGACGCGGAGAAGTGCGAGCGCGGGACCGTCGGGCGTGCGCCGTCCCTGCTCCCAGTTGCGCAAGGTTGCGACGCTCACGCCGATCATTAGCGCGAACTCCTCCTGCGACTGGCCGAGCTCTGCGCGGACGGCCTTCACGTCGGCCGGCTTGAACGCAGTGACCCGTCCCGGCTTGAGCCGTCCGCGGCGGATCCGGCCCGCCTGGCGCACGCTGGTCAGCAACTCGTGGAATGCGGCGTCCTTCATTTGAACTCCTCACGGACGAGGCGGGCCAGCACGCGGATCTGCGCACGCGTCAGGTCGCCCTGTTCGTTCTTGGCGTAGGCGTAGAGCATGCAGCAGACGTCTCGGCGTCGGCCCAGTAGTAGATCACGCGGAGCCCGCCCCTTTTCCCGCGCCCCTTGGCTGCCCATCGCAGCTTCCGGATCCCGGCGCCGCCGGTGACCAGCGGGCCCTGCCTGTTCCGAGCACGAGGCCGCGTAGGCTCCGGTCCTGAATCGCACTGCAGGACCAACTCCGTGCCGGACGCCCTACGCCACCGCGTTCCGGGCTATCACCTCGCGATAGAACTCGGCGCTCAGCTTTGGCGTGCGACGCTGCGTCGCGTAGTCCACATAGTGGAGGCCGAAGCGGTTTCCGTACCCGTCGGCCCACTCGAAGTTGTCCATCAGACTCCAGAGGAAGTAGCCCTTCACGGGCACGCCGTCAGCAACGGCGCGCTGGAGCTGACTGATATAGTTGCGCAGGTACATGATGCGATCGGTGTCGTACACCTTCCCGTCCTCGGCGGGAACGTCCGACGACGACGTACCATTCTCCGTGATGTAGATCTCCTTCACGTTCCAGAGCTTCGCCACGTGGTGCGGGCCCCAATACAACACCTCCGGGCCCATGAACAGCCACGGCGAGATCATGTGCGGGTACGACGGCGGATTCGGCACGACCGCATAGCCGCTCGGACCCGTGTCGGCACGGACGAACGTCGGCTGATAGATGTTCGTGCCGACGAAGTCGAGCGGGCTCGAAATGATCTTCAGGTCTTCGGCCGTGACTCGCGGCGCATCGGCGCCCATCCGTGCGACATACGCGTCGGTGTACTTCCCCTCCATGATGACCGTGAGATACTGCGCGTTGATGTCGCGCGTCGCCTTCTCCGCGGCGGCGATGTGCTCCGCGTTCTCGATCACCGGCACGCCCACCACGAGGTTCTCCGCCAACCCTACCTTCGTGCCCGATTTGCCGTTGGCGCGGATGGCCTGCACCGCGAGCCCGTGGCCGAGCACTCCGTTGTGACGCGCTTGATAGAAGCGCTTGGGGGGCAGCTTGAGCCCCGGCGCGTGGATGCCGATGTTGTACCCCAGCTCCATGAAGGCGCCGAATTCGTTGATCGTGAAGATGTGCCTAACGCGATCGGTGAGATGCCGGGCGACGTGGCCGGCGTACTTCCCGAACGCCTCGGCCGTCTCGCGCGACTCCCAGCCGCCGCCACGGTCCTGGAGCGCCTGCGGTAGGTCCCAGTGGTAGAGCGTGGCGAAGGGCTGGATGCCGTTCGCCAGCAGCTCGTCCACGAGGCGGTTGTAGAAATCGAGCCCCTTCGGGTTTGGCGCGCCGCTTCCATTCGGGAACACTCTCGGCCACGCGATCGAGAATCTGTATGCCTTGACGCCGAGCGCCTTCATGAGCTGCACGTCATCCTTGTAGCGATGGTAGTGATCGTCGGCGACGTCACCGTTGGCGTTGTTGGCGACCTTGCCGGGCGTGTGGGAGAACGTGTCCCAGATGGACGGCAGGCGTCCGTCTTCCGCGACGGCGCCCTCGACCTGATAGGACGCGGTTGCGGTGCCCCAGAGGAAGCCGGCCGGGAACGACCGCGAAGCCTGGGCCGGGAGTGTCGCGGCCTGCGCGGCGTGCGCGACGAGGGGAACGTTCGAGGCACCGAGTGCGGCGGTGCCCGCGAGCTTCGCGAAGGAGCGACGGGACAGATGGTCGGTCATCGGCGGGGCCTGGCGGATGGGGAAGGCGTTTGCGAAGACGACGCGGTTCGTGCCGGATCAGCGACTGGAGGCGGACGGTGGTTTCGCGAGAAAGGCGTTGATCAGGGCGACCATCGTGTCCCGCGACGCCATCGGAAAGTTGTTGTGGCTGGTCTCGGGCAGCACGTGAATGTCGGGCGATGTGCGAAGCTCGCGGCGGAGTCGCGCGATGCTGGCGGCCTGGAATGCCTTGAACTCCCCATTCCAGGCATCCACCCCGGCGCGGACCGAGTCAGGGACCTGGTTCGTGAAAAACCGATCGGCGTAGAGCGCAAGGACCGGGGCCTTCACCTTGGAGTAGTCCCGCCGATACTCGGTGAGACTCTTGAACAGCTGATCGATTACCGCGTCGGTCGGCTGGAAGATGGTACCAGCACTGTCAGCGCGACTGACGTCTCGGATCTCCGCTTCGGCACTGGCTGTGGGAGTCCCGCTCCCCCAGAACGATCGGACCCACCATCCTCGGTACGCGGGGAGCGATGCGAAGTCTGCGCGAGCCGGCGCAAGCAGGATCGGTAAATTCCCGAACAGGCGCGCAACGACCGTGTCGGACCACTCGTAGCCAGCGTCGAAGTAGATAAGCCCAGCGACTCGCTCGGGGTAGCGCTCGGCGAACCGGGTGATCTCGTTGCCTCCCATGGACCAGCCGCCAAGGACCGCGCGGTCGATGCGGAGGCTGTCGAGCAGCTGGCGGAGGTCTTCGACCAGCGTTTCGTTGTCGTATGGACCCGCGGGCGGATGGTCGGATTGCCCATGGCCCCGGCGGGCATACGCGATGACGTGGTGCCCACTGGTGAGCCCTGGCGCCAGGTCGTCGAATGAGTGTGGCGAGTCGGCCAGGCCGTGGATCAGCACCAGGCCGTCGCCAGTACCGCCCCAATCGAGCACGTTGAGCGAGACCCCGTTGACCCGAACGGACCGGGACTGGTGCGGCGACGGGTCGTTCCACACCTCTGTCGTAGCGCCGGGCTGCGGAGCTGGGCGAGGGGCCTTGTCGTCACAGGCCGCGACCATCAGGGCGACCGTTACCAGAGCGGCGGCTGTGGAAACTCTCAACGCGCGCATGGGAAGCTCCGGGACTCGAGGTACGGTCGGTGGCGTCCGTCTTCAGCGACGGCGCTCTCGACCTGGCAGGACGCGGCTCGCAGCAGTGGTGAGAAAACGTGAAGGTCAGGGCGGTGAACCGCAATGCTTCCGCTTCCACTACGCCTGTACCACAATTGCTCGTTAGGTAAGCGCTGGCGGCGTACCTCCGAACAGGTGATCCACGAGCGCCGACAGTGCTGCCACTATCTCGTCTCTGGCCCCGGTCGCGACCTCGGCAGAGGGAGCCTGGCCGTCCTTCCACCAACCCTGCGGATCTCCCCTCAGCGCGCCTAGCAGTGTTGCTCCGAGCACGCCGCCCCAAGGCAGCGACGGGGGAAGCTCGACTGCGTAGCTGTGGATGCAGCCGATCTCACCATACACGAAGTCGATACAGCTCCCACCCATCGGGATCTCAGTGAATGCGGCGGCCTGCGCCCGGTAGCCGGAGCGCCCGGCGAGTCGGTTTGCGGCTGCCACGGCGATCGCGGAGGCTGCCTCGTGCTCCGCACGGTGCGGGCTGGGTTCTTTGGAGTGGCACCAGGGATAGAGCCACAGCCGCCCGAAGCCGTGAAAGTCCAGGAAGAGCCGCAGGTTGGTGAGGCGCCTGAGTTCGGAGACAAGGCTCTTCACGCACCCTGCGCTGGTGGGGCGAGGGCCCATCCACGCGCGAAGCCTCTTCCCCGCCAAGCGACTCGCGAGCCGCGGCGCCTCGCCCCACCGATACGGAAAATTGAGATTTGGATTTTCCCCGTTCTCCGTCGTTCGAAGAAAGCGCTCGCCGGCCCAGGTTCGCTGGTACCCGTGCGCATCCACAACGGGCAGCACATACCAGGTGGCGCGATCGCGAAGGTCGCTGCTCCGAATCAGCTCGTCCATCAAACGAAGTACTATCGCGGGGCCAATCCACTCGCACGCGTGGAGACCTCCCTGCAACCAGATTTCGGGTCGCCCTTGATCGACGTCCGACGCTGACGCTGCTCCCACTCGCAGAAATGCGAGTCCGTCGCGATGAAGGACCGACGACCCGGGAAGCTGTCTGGCAGCATTCTCCAGGCGATCGACGACGGCTTCGTATGGCAGGAAGACCTCGGCGTCGCGACCGAGTGTCAGAGGCATGGGACTCGGCTAGTGCCCGTAGCTGATCACGCGCGCGATCTGCCACCCGCGCTCGGTCCGGCGCCAGATATGAACGAAGCTGAACGTGCCGCATTCCGCTTTCCCGGCCTCGTCGTGGCAGAACCGATGGCGGCCGACTTCCATCGCGCCGTCTGCGCGTAGCTCGCGACGCCCTCGTTGTCCTGATAGAACTCGAGGTCGCGCGTGAAGAAGGCCATGACCCTCGTTAGGTCGCGCTGGTCGAATGCGGCAAAGAGCGCACTATCGGCGGCGGCGATTTCAGCCTGTAGTGCCGGCGGCGGCGACATCGGCGCCTGTGCGTCAGCTTGTGCTCCAGCAGTGAGCATCGCCAGCACGAGCGTCCAATTCTTCGCGGTCATGGCTGGTCCCGTTTGGCAATCGTTCGCCACCTACGGCGTTGGCTACACGGCGGTTTCGGGGAGCCGACCTTCCTTGAACATGGTGTACCACAGCGCTTCGTCATGCGCGCTGAAGATCTGCAGCTCCGCGAATATCTCGCGGGCGAAGTCGACGGGCGCGAGACCGCTGGCAGTGATCACGTGCCTGTCGCGGACAGCGGGCAGATCGACGTAATACGAGCTGCCCGCGTAGTCGGGCACGTGTGTTGGCAAGTAGCTGCGTGCATTGCTGGTGTGCCGCCGGTCGTCCAGGACACGCGCGCGGCCGAGGGCGAGTGTGGCTGCGCAGATCGCCGCGACGGGCGTGTCGGTGGCAACGAGTCGAGTAATCAGCCGTTCGAGATCCGCGCGTGGGTACGTCGCGTGTTCCCAGGCGTCGCCGCCCGGCAACAGCAACAGTTCCACGTCATCGATCGCGACGTCCTCGAGCGTCACGTCGGGACTCACTTTCAGCCCACCCATCGATACGACGGGAGAAAGTGTGAAGCCGACGGTGTGCACGGTGCGCTTACCCCAGCGACGCAGCTCAGCGAGTGCGTGAGCCGGCTCCCAGTCGGCGAAACCGTCGAAGACGACGACATGAATCGAGCGAGCGTTGTCCATTTGGACCTTCCAGTCATCGGTGCTCGGTGATGCGCGCTCGCAGCGCCCACCCGCGACGCTACGGAAACAGCGGCGGCGCCGCCCGCTTCTTCGTCGCCTGCTCGAACGCGTACGCCAGCGTGATCAACTTCGGCTCGCTGCACGCCGTCCCCGTGAACGTCACGTTGAACGGCGACGGGTTCGGATCGAATCCCGGCGGAAACGCGTTAGGCCCCTGGCCGCCGGTCACCGGCACGAACGCCCACGGCACCGTCACCGACGGATAGCCCGGCCGAGCCCCAATGCCCGCGCTGCTCACGCCGGGGAAGAACAGCGCATCGAGGTTGTTCGCCTTGAGCACCGCGTCAATGCCGTTCGTGGCCGAGAGTCGAATGTCCTTCCGGCGATCCGCCTCGTAGCGCTCCCGGTCCGCCTGCAGGTTCATCTCGTCCGAGATGTCCAGGTTCGCCTGGCCATACTTGATGGCGCCAGCACGCTGGTGAGCGATGTTCCACTCGCGAAGCTCCGTCAGCGTCTTCACGGGCGCCTTGTCGCCTAACGACTTGAGCCAGGCGTTGAAGTCGCGCTTCATACCATACTTGAACGCGATCGAGCAGTCCGCGTCCCGGCCCTTCGCGTTGTCGAGCCCACTGCACGGATTCCAGTTCAGGATGTTCTCGCTCGGGTCGGTCGCCGTGACGCTCGGGATGTCCGCCGGGTCCACGACCACCGCGCCCTGGGCCTTGAGCACCGCGATCGCCTCGTCCATCGCCTTCTTCTGCGCGTCATTCAGCCCGCCGCGCGGCTGCGTCCCGCCGGCCGAGGTCCGCTCGTAGTAAAACGCGCGCGGGATGCCGATGCGCGCACTCGCCAGCCCCTTCGGGTCGAGGAACTTCGTGTAGTCGCGACCCGCCGGCGGCGGGCATTTCGTCGTCGCGGAATCGTTAGGGTCCGGCTTCGCACCTTCCATGGCGCCGAGCATGATCGCCGCATCCGCCACCGTGCGCGTCATCGGGCCGGGGGTGTCCTGATCCGCCGTGATCGGGATGACGCCATACCGACTCACCCGCCCCACCGTCGGCTTGATGCCCACGAGCATGTTCTGGTTCGATGGGCTCAGGATCGACCCCGACGTCTCGGTCCCAACGTTGCCGACCCAGAAGCTCACGTTCGTGCCGGTGCCCGAGCTCGAGCCGCCTGTGGTGAGCACCGGACGACCATCGAAGTTGTTCTCCCGCGGGTCGCGCCGCGGGTCCCACGGGTTCATCCCGTAGCCGTTGAGGCCGTTGTAGTTGCCGGGCATCCCGCTCGCCACCCAGTTCGCGAGCTCCGTGAGCTGCGTCTTCGCGAGAATGATCGCGCCGGCACCCTCGAGGTTCTTCGCCAGCGTGGCCTCGTACGGCGGAACGAGATCGGCGAACGCGAGCGCGCCACCCGTCGTGCGCATCGCGGTCGTGTGAATGTTGTCCTTCAGCGCGACCGGAATCCCGTGGAGCGGTCCGTGAATCCGGCCCCGCGCGCGCTCGCGGTCGAGCGAGTCGGCGATGGCGAGCGCGTTAGGGTTGACGGTGATGATCCCGTTGATCCGGTGCTCGTAGAGCGCAATCCGCGTCAGGTATTGCTGAACGATCTCGTGTGACGTCGTGCGCTTCTGCTCGAGCGCCTTCCGCATGTCGTCGATGCTGGCTTCGACGACGGTGAACGGTCTCGAAGCGGCAGTGCGCTTCGCCTGAGCGTTGGCTTCGCGCGCGATCAACGCGACGCACGCGACTGCGCCAATCAATGCGGATCGGGAAATGGACGTCGGGTTCACAGACCTGGCATTCGGAGCGAGAGACGAGGAACGGATCAACGCGGCGCCAAAACTACCGCACCGCAACGCCGTGCGCGAACCGATCGAGCACCTGCTTCACGCGTTCCTCCGTTGTCCCTGCCACCTCGATCACGCCCGGGATGATCCCCCAGGTGTCTTCGACCACGATCTCACGAAGCGCGTCGTCGGCTCGCCGTCTCAACCGCGGCCACTCGAACGCCGCTGCGTCGATGCGCTCGGGATGCTCGATCGGCACGAAGATCACGAGGTCGAGCGTCGCCATGGCGCGCGCCACGCGCCCGAACCAGCGATCGAGCACTTCCGACAACGGCCCGGGACTCGCGACGAGGTAGCCGAGGTAGTCGGCGGGGCAGCGGTCGAGCAGCAGGTTCGGCGCGTCGTTCGCCACGAGCGTCAGGCAGGACCGCTCGAGCATCAGCTCGTAGTCGTCGCGGGACGGCAGCGCCGGAAAGACGTGCCCTTCCGCCAGAAGGGCGTGATACGACTCTTCCGCGACGGCATAGCCGGGCAGATTGCGGGCGAGGTCCGCGATCAGCGTGGACTTCCCCGTGCCATGAGCTCCCGATACGGCAATCCGCACGGCGTTAGGCGCCCCCGGCGGGTTCCTCGAGCGTGAACGGCGGCCTCGCGCTGCTACGGCAGCAGCTGGGCGGCGGGCTGGATCGCATCGACCTGCTGCATGAGGGACAACATGTCCCAGTTGTTCCACCCCTCGACCAGCTTCCCGTCGCGGAGCCGCGTCATCGACATTCCCGTGACGGTTACCCGCTTGCCCGATGCCGGTACGCCAAGATGGTCGCCCTGGTGCGTCATGGTCGCTACCCATCGAGCGGCGATCAGCTCACCGTCATCCACCACCTGCTCCACCTTCACCTCGATGTCCGGAAACGCCCCGCGCAGCCGCTCGACGAACGGCCTGAACGCGGCGGGCCCGCTCACTTCGCCGCCAGCCTCGCCAAGTCCGTGCACGATCCCGTCCTCGGCCAACAGTTCCTCGATCGCGTCCAGACGACCCTTGTTCCAGATCTCGTCGAACCACGTCCTGACGAATGTCGCTCGCTCGACAGCCATGGGACTGCCTCCGGTCAAGGTGATTGCGGAGGGATGAATCTGCAGTGCGCCTGGCAATCCGCAACCAGGGCAAATCGCAGGTCGGCCAAGCGGGGCCCTGCGTACAGGCGTTAGGCAGCGGCCGCCAGCGCCTCGAGCGCGCGGACCAGCACGTCGAGCTCCTTCGGCGTGGTGAAGAGCTGTGGCGTGACGCGGACGCCGCGCACGTTCGCCGTGTCGATCGCCACCGTGAATACCTTGTAGCGCTCGAAGAGCGTCTTCGCCAGATCCGCCGGCGCCATTCCCCGAACACCGACGTTAGCGATCGCGCACGATCGCTTCGGATCGGTGGGCGTATTCACCAGGATGTTGGGGACCTGACGCACGCGGCTCGTCCAGTACCGTTGGAGATACCTGAGGCGCGCCTCCTTTCGCTCGGCCCCAATGCTCTCGTGGAAGTCGATGGCGTCGTCGATCCCGAGATCCGTGTGCACCGGGTGCGTCCCCGTGTGATTCAGCTTCCGGATGTCGGTGTCGGCCATGCTCTCGTCCGCGTAGATCGGCCAGAGGCCCGCGATCCTGTCCTGGCGCACGTACAGGATGCCTGCGCCCAGCGGTGCGCCTAACCATTTGTGGAGGGACGCGCCGTAATAGTCGCAGCCCAGGTCGGGGATGCGGAAGGCGAGCTGGCCGAATGCGTGGGCGCCGTCGCACATGACGTCGACACCGCGGGCGTGCGCCATGTCGGAGATCTTGCGAACCGGCAGGATCTGGCCGGTGATGTTCACCAAGTGGCCGACCATCACGAGACGCGTCTTCGGCGTGATGGCGCTGGCGTAGAGCTGCACGAGCTCGTCGTCGGACTGTGGGTCGAGCGGGAGCGACACCACGCGATTCACGATGCCGTGGCGACGCGCCTGGAGCTTGAACATGTCGAGCATGGCGCCGTAGTCCTGTGCCGCCATCACGGCTTCGTCGCCCGGCTTCCAGTCGTAACCGCTGATCACCGTGTCGAGAGACTCGGTGGTATTGCGGGTGATGATGAGCTCCTCGGGGCTGACGCCCGCCATCTTCGCGAGGCGTGTGCGGACGCGCAGCTTGTCGTCGGGCTGACGCGTGCGCATGTAGCGCGACGCCTGGACGTTGATGCTCCGCACGTGCCCGATGAACGCCTCGAGAACGGGCTCGGCCTGCATGCTGTAGTAGCCGTTCTCGAGGTTGATGTACTCGGGCGTGAGCTTGTACTTGCGGCGGATCGTGCCCCAGAAGGCCTCGTCCTGGGCGAGCTCGGCGTGCGGCATGGCCATGTAGCGCGACAGGACCGCCGGACTGAACACGAGTCCGAGCGACGCGCCGCCTAACGTCTTGACGAACTCTCTCTTGTTCACGAGACGCGCTCCTGTTGCACCAGCCCGCATCCAGAATGAAGGGCCACGGATCAAACGGAAACGGCTGATCGAACCGATTGGTTCCGAGAGGGCGGACAGCTCGCGTTGATTTTACCGCAGAGGACGCAGAGACGCAGAGGTCAGAAGAATCATCGTAGGTCCTCCGCGACCTCACCGACGTCCAGGACCTCCGCGACCTCCGCGTCCTCTGCGGTTAACCTTTGCTTTCAAACCAATCAAAGCCTCGGGTGGCGCATGTGCCAGTCGGTCGCCAGCTGATACCTGTTCGCTACCGACAGGATGAGATCGTCATTGTAGAGGTTCCCCGCAAGCACCGCGCAAATGGGCTGGGCGTTGTAGGCAATCGGCGAAGCGGTCGTGTCTGGCCGGCCACCGGTGAACGGCCTTGTCGTCTGCGGCTCGAACTTGTACGGCACGACGACGCACGGATGACCGGTCTGCGCGTGGAGACCGATGTCCCACTGGCCTTGGCCCTGGCCACCGCCCGGCACGTACATGTCGAAGTCCTCGAGCAGCTTCGCCATCTGCGTGATGAGGATGTAGCGCCGCCGCTGCTGCTGCACGAACTCGAACGCGCGCGGGAACCGGCCGTTGGTCCAGCGCGTCACCGCGGCCATGCCCGTCGGATTCCCCGGGTTAGGCGGAGGGCCACCGGCTGCGCCGCCGCCAGGCGCTCCAGCACCACCTCCGCCACCCGGACCGCGGCCCGGCTGCGGCTCGGGAATCGTCGCCAGGTCGATGCCGAGCTCCTTCGCCTTTGCCTGCACGTACGAGTCGAACGCCGCGGCCGACTCGACGCCTAACGCGCCAAATCCGCCCTGGAGTTGCGGTCGCGGCCCGATCGGTTTCGGGTTGGCGCCGAGCTCGCGCAGCTTGTCGACGAATTCCTTCGGTGCGTTCGCGTCCACCCCGATTCGCAAGGACGCGAGCTTGACATCCCGATCGAAGTGGAACGGCGTCATCACCGTCGACGGATCCTTCGGGTCCACGCCATGGATCGCGTTGAACACCATCGCACAGTCTTCGATCGTGCGGCAGATCGGCCCGACGCGATCCTGCGACCACGCGAGCACCATCCCGCCGTAGCGGCTCACGCGCCCGAACGTCGGTCGCAGTGCGCTGAGCCCGCATTCGCGCGCGGGTGACACGATCGACCCGGACGTCTCCGTGCCGATGCCGAACGCGACGCACCCGGCCGCCGTCGCCGACGACGGCCCGGCCGACGACCCGCTCGACCCGCGCCGCAGGTCCCACGGGTTGTTCGTGCGGCCGCGATACCACTGGTCGCCCTGCGCGAAGAGGCCGGTCGCGAGCTTCGCCATGAGCACAGCACCGGCGTCGCGCAGCCTGACGACGACTTCGGCGTCCTCGTCGATCGTGCGGTTCTCGAAGTCGGCCGAGCCCCAGGTGGTGCGCACGCCTTTCGTGGAGAAGAGGTCCTTGACCCCGTACGGGATGCCGTGGAGCGGCCCCCGATACTTCCCGGCCTTGATCTCCGCGTCGGCCTTCGCCGCTTCGGCCATCGCCTGGTCTTCCATGATCGTCACGGCACAGAGCAGCTGTGGGTCGAGCCGCTTGATGCGGTCGAGGTAGATGCGCGTGACGTGCGTGGACGTGAGCTTGCGCTCCCGGATGAGTGCCGAGAGCCGGTGGGCGGGCAGGAACGCGATCGTCTCCGGATCGTTAGGCACCGAGCCGGTCCACGTCGGCACGGTGAACGTCGCGCGCTGGAACGCCGCTGCACCGTGCTCGCGCACGAGCTTCTCCATGAGCGCGCCGGTGCCGCCGGGATATGGCTGGAATGTCCAGGACACCGGCTCGCCGTTGCCGAGTGGTGGGAGCGGCGGCGCCTGGGGCGCTCGCGCAGGGGTGCCCTGGGCGAGGGCACGAGCACCAAACCCGAACGTGCTCGCCGCGGCGGTCATGAGGGAGAGGAACACGAACTCGCGTCGATCCATTCCCATGACGTCTTCGGCCTCCTCGGCCATGAGCTCGGCCTCGTCCTGGACGTTGTCGAGGAATTCGAGCTCGAGTCGGTTGGTCATCGTCTCATCTCCGGTATCGGCATCTATCACGACGGGTTGGACAGACTTCTTCGCGTTTAGAGGGAGCGAGAAACCAACGCGGTTCATTCGGTGCTTCTGTCCTTGTTGTTCTCTTGGCCGGCGTGCCCGCCCAGCCGCGTTGTAGCACCAGTCACAAACGATGTCCAGCTTCGGCAGAGCTTCGCGAGAGGTCGTACGACCTCACCAACTCCTCACGCTACCAGTCGCGCGAACGGCATACGGCGCGCTATAGTCATCCGTAGCTCACTTCTCCAACAGAGGGACACCACCATGCGTCGTACGCTCGTCCCGGCCGTTACAGCCGGCGCTATCATGCTCGTCTCCGCGGCCTCGGCCGCGCTCGCACAGGATGCTGCCAAGGCCGTCGTGGGCGGCGGAATCTCGGTTCCGGGCTGGAAGGGGCAGATCGACGCCTCGGAAGCCGGCCGCGGCGCCAAGCTCGAGGACGCGAAGCTCGCCAAGGAAGGGAACAACCTGCACGTCACGACCGGTCCCGCCGTCGCCTACTGGAACCCCGCCAACAAGGCGTCAGGCAACTACACGGTAAAGGCGACGTTCAACGAGGCGAAGTACATGGGCCTGAACGATCACCCGCACCCGTACGGGATCGTGATCGGTGGCAACGACATGGGCACCGCGAACCAGAGCTACCTGTATTGCGCGGCGTACGGAAACGGCAAGTTCATCGTCCGCGGGTTCGGGCCGGCGCCGTTCCAGCTGAATGGGCGGGGCGAGGCGAACGACGCGGTGCACAAGGCGGCGGGTCAGGGCCAGCCGGTAAGCCAGGAGATCGCGGTGTCGGTGAAGGGTGACGAGGTCACCTGCTCCATCAACGGCACGGTGGTGGGGACGTACAAGAAGTCCGACGTCGTCGGCCCGGGGAAGCTCAAGTCCACCGACGGCGTGTACGGCGTTCGCTTCGGCCACAATACCGAAGCGACGGTGAGCGGCCTAACGATGACGAAACAGTAGATCGCGACAGGTTTTCCGACACCGATGACCGAAAGCGAATGACCCTCGGTGTTTTACCGAGGGTCATTCGCTTTCGACTTTATCGGTAGCAGAGCGCCGCTGGCGGCGGAGTGGGAGCCGTTCACTGCATCGGACCTTCCACGCGCTGGACAACCCGGCCGCTCGCCTGTAGTGATGAGCGCGTGAGCCCAGCCCGAGCGCCCAACCGCTCCGCCTCTCGACCCGCGCGCCAGGAGGCCGCCCCGCGCACGACCATCGCCGTGCAGGGCGCGCGCGTGCACAACCTCAAGAACATCTCGCTCGAGATCCCGCGCGACAAGCTGGTCGTCGTCACCGGGCTCTCGGGCTCCGGCAAGTCGAGCCTCGCGTTCGACACCATCTACGCCGAAGGCCAGCGGCGGTACATGGAATCGCTGTCGAGCTTCGCGAAGCGGTTCGTGTCGCAGGTCGCGAAGCCGGACGTCGACTTCGTGTTCGGTCTCTCGCCCGTGATCTCGATCGAGCAGAAGACGATCGGCAGCAACCCGCGGTCCACCGTCGGCACGATGACCGACATCGCGAGCTACCTGAACCTGCTGTTCGCGACAATCGGCGAGCCGCACTGCCCCCGCACGGGCGAACCCACGCCCAGTCGCTCGGCCGGTCAGATCCTGGAGGCGATTCTCTCGCTGCCTAACGGCGCAGAGGTGGAGCTCCGGGCGCCCGTATTCAAGGTGTACGGCGAAGACCTCGACTTCGTGTTCACCGAAGTCCGCAAGAAAGGCTGCCGCAAGCTCATCATCGACGGTAAGACGGTGGATATCGCCGAGCAGGTCGAGGTGAACGACGCGAAGGTGAAGCACATGGACGCGATCGTCGACCGGCTCGTCGTGGGCCGCGCGCACGAGAAGGCGATCAAGGCCGGCATCGCCGCCACGCTGCTCGTTGGCGATGGGCTCATGCAGGTGCAGGTCGTGAAAGGCGCGTCGAAGGCGGAGGGCGAGCGCTTCTACAAGTCGCTCACGAGCCCGACGCACCACTTCGTCTACGGCGACATCCAGCCCGACTACTTCATGTTCAACAACCCCGAGAGCGCGTGCCGCACCTGCGGTGGCCTCGGGGTCCACAAGCTCACGCACCCAGACCTCCTTCTGCCGGACCCGGCGCGCAGCATTCGCGCGGGCTGCTTCGTGAAGGAGGCGTACCGGTACAACCCGGACACGTGGGACGGCGTGCTGATGTACAGCCTCGGTAAGGCGTTAGGCTTCTCGCTCGACACGCCGTGGAGGGATCTGCCAGAGAAAGTACGCGACCAGATTCTGAACGGGATCGAGGAGAAGGTCGTGATGACGTCGCCGCCGGAGGCGAAGGCCAATCGCGGCAAGTGGGAAGGGCAGCCCATTGGGTTCCATGGCATCGCCCGGCGCATCGAGCGGCACTATCGGCGCTATCGCCAGCGGGGCGAGGCAAACTCGAACATGGAGGAGTGGCTCGACAAGGTGATGGTCGAGCACACGTGCCCGGATTGCAACGGCGCGCGCATCCGCGCCACTCGGCTCACGTTCACCGTTGCCGGGAAGACCATCTACGACATCGGCCAGCTGCACTTCGACGAGTTGCACGCGTTCCTCGGGACCGTGAAGCCCGCGGGCCGGGGCGCCGCGGCGGGGCAGCAGGTGGTCAGGGAGGTCCGGGGCCGACTCGAGTTGTTGTTAGGCATCGGGCTCGACTACCTGAATCTCAACCGGCGTTCCGGGACGCTGTCGGGCGGGGAATCCCAGCGCATCCGGCTCTCCACCCAGATCGGATCGGGGCTCATGGGGATGCTCTACGTGCTGGATGAGCCGAGCATCGGGTTGCACCCGAAGGACAACGTGAAGATGATCGCGACGCTCGAGAGCCTGCGCGACATCGGGAACACGGTGATCGTCGTCGAGCACGACGAGGATACGATCCGGGCCGCGGACTACCTCGTGGAGATGGGGCCGGGGCCCGGCGTGCACGGCGGTGAGGTGGTGGTTCGCGGTTCGCTCGAGGACCTGCTCGCGTGCAGGGCGTCGCCAACTGGGCAATTCCTTTCCGGGAAACGGTTCATCGCGACACCGGAATCACGACGGAACGGCACCGGCAGGGCCCTGACGATTCGCGGGGCGCGGGAGAACAATCTCAAGGGGATCGACGTCGAGATCCCGTTAGGCAGACTGGTGGCCATCACGGGCGCGTCGGGGTCCGGCAAGAGCACGCTGATCAACGAGATCCTGTACAAGGCGCTCTGGAAGAGGCTCATCGACACGCGAACGTTGCCGGGCGATCACGACGCCGTGGAAGGGATGGAGCTCGTTCACCGGGTCGTGAATATCGACCAGCAGCCGATCGGCCGAAACAGCCGCTCGAATCCGGCGACGTACATAGGCTTCTACGACAACATCCGTGACCTGTTCACCGAGGCGCCGCTGTCGGTCGAGCGCGGCTACAAGGCCGGACGATTCAGCTTCAACGTGAAGGGTGGGCGGTGCGAGGAGTGTCAGGGCGAAGGCGTGATCCGGACGCAGCTCTACTTCATGCCCGACGTCGAGGTCACGTGCGGCGCGTGCAAGGGCGCACGGTTCAATGCCGAGACGCTCGAGGTGATGGTGCGCGGCAAGACGATCGACGACGTGCTGAACATGTCGGTCGAGGAAGGGGTGACGTTTTTCGCGAGCGAGCCCGCGATCGCCAAGCGGATCGAGGTGCTGAATGATCTGGGACTGGGCTACCTGACGTTAGGCCAGTCGGCGACGACGCTCAGTGGCGGCGAGGCGCAGCGCATCAAGATCGCGTCGGAGATGAGCCGCCTGCAGCGGGCCAAACACACGGTGTACATCCTCGATGAGCCGACGACGGGCTTGCACCTGGCCGACGTGGAGCGGCTGCTCATGTCGCTCGACAAGCTGGTGGATGCGGGCCATACGGTGATTCTGATCGAGCATCATCTCGACGTGATCAAGACGGCGGATCACGTGATCGATCTGGGGCCGGAGGGTGGCCATGCGGGTGGGGAGGTGGTGGTCACGGGTACGCCGGAGGACGTCGCGCGGTGCAAGGCGTCGCATACCGGGCGGTTCTTGAGGAGGCATCTCGAACGGTAGGCGACTGGCGACTGCGGACGGGCGACGGAGGGAGGACGGCGATTCCTGAACTGCCCGCCGCGGGCAACCCACGCTCGGAATGACAGCTTCTTTCGGCTACGTCATCCGACGTATGGGGCTCTCCGGCTGTGGGTTGCAGTTTGGTCGTGCGGAGGGCGCGAGGTTGCGCTGCCGTTCCAGGTGGCTCACGCTCTACGGAGCGACGACAATGCGAACCCCACGCGCTGGCTTACGCTGCCTCGTTGTCCCGACCCTGACGACAGTCGTCCTCGCGGCGGCCGCATGCCATACGCCCACCCTGTCGGATCTGGAGCTGGACGAATGCCCGTCGACCGTGCCCGTCGTCGCGGGTGTCATTGTGAGCGTGTCAGACTCCACCGTGCGCTAGCTTCGCAACACGGGCAGTGGTCGATCACTGACGCGGGCATTTGGGCACCAGCTTCAGCACGCCACCGTTCGACTTGTCATCGATCACGACCTACAGCGCGCCTTCGGGCCCCGCCACGGTTCGTCTGACGTTCGTTACGTCGGTCCTCAGAGCGTCCCTATTCGAGCGCGAAAAAAGCCAGTTCCTGCACGTCCACGTGACTGCGCTTCGTCAGGCGCGCCGCGATGGATGCCTTGCCGATGAT
>DASUGD010000363.1:0-3686 GCA_036274195.1 Gemmatimonadaceae bacterium
TCATCCCTCATCCCTCATCCCTCATCCCTCATCCCTCATCCCTCATCCCTCATCCCTCATCCCTCATCCCTCATCCCTCATCCCTCATCCCGTGCCGCGGTGACGCGCCGCGCGGTCGCGAGGTTCAACGCCAGGGAACTCACTCAGCTGCGAGGCAAGCATGTCCCGTTCGACGTCGATTCGGATCCCGCCATTCTCTCTTCTCGTCCTCGCGGCCGCGCTCGCGTGCGGCGAGTCGAAGCCGACAGCACCAGACGGAGGAAGCGATCCCCTCCGGAACGTTGTGCAGGTGCAATCACCTGACACCGCTCGCGGCGGCGGTAACGGCGCACCGCCGGCCGTTCAAGGCGATGGGTTCTTCCGCGGCAAGGTGATGGGCTACAGCGAGGCGGACTTCCCCGACACGCTCAAGAGCGCGAAGCCGCTTGCCAACGTCAGCGTCACCGCCTACCCGGCCGAGCTCACGGACAGCGATCCCAAGCTCGGACCGCCCGTATCGACCGTTACGACGAACGCGACTGGAGAGTTCACGTTCCCCACGCTGCCCGGCGGGCTCTATGTCGTGACGTTCGTGCCGCCGAGCGGCGCCGAATACGAGAGCGTATGGACGCTGGCGACGGCGCACGCGCAAAGCGGTGATTGGCCGTGGACGATCATGATGCCGATGAAGAGGTAAGAACCGGCAGTTACGGTTGCGCTCTCGGGATTGCATCGACAATCTCGAAAACGCCGAGCGTAGGCTCCGCCCCCGCTGCACGAAACATGAGGATGCCGGCGGGGGTCCCGGCGGCCCGCATCACTTCGAGTGCCTCACGGCTCGTCCACCACGTCTGGATTCGCCATCGCCCGGCATCGCGAGCGTCGTGTAACAACTCCGTACGCACGAGTCCCGGCGGCAACGGCTTGTCACCCGCCGCCGTGTACGCGTCCAGCAGCGCAGGGGTGTGATCGGGAGGCACCTGTGCCTCGAGAACAGTCATTATCATGTCGAACTCTCCCAATGGGCACGCGAGTATCCGAATAGGGTCTCAGAACTGCGTTGCGGACGCAAGCGTCGATGCAATCTTGGCTGGGTGCCGCCGCTGAAGCCGCTGAGGGGTGGTGATGGGGCTTGGCGCGCGGGCGTGAGCGTCCCGGGGCCGTTAGCGTTCGTGGTTGCGATCAGGAACTCTGTGTCAGGCCACCATTAGTTCGGCTGACGGGCACCCCACGTATCAGCCGCTGCCCGTCGGACCGCGTGGAGTGAATCGAAGACGCCAGCCGCAAGGGCTGAGACGTTAGGCGGCACAGGCACGAGGTCGGGAACGACGACCACCGGCATGCCGGCAGCGAGGGCCGCCTGCGCGCCTGTCGGGGAGTCCTCGAGCGCCAGGCTCGCCTCGGGCGCGACCCCGAGCCGGGCAGCGGCCGCGAGGTAGAGGTCAGGGTGCGGCTTCCCGCGCGCGACATCCGCACGCGTAACGACCCCGGCGAAGACGGATACGAGGTCACCCAGCCGCTCGCGCACGAGCGTGGGGGCGCTCGAGGTCGCGAGTCCCAGCGGAATGCCGAGATCGCGAACGAACTCGATCCACTCGAGCGCGCCCGGGCGGAGCGGCACGCCTTCGTGCTCGATGATGGCGCGCATGCGGCGATCACACGTGGCGCGGAACCCGCTCACGTCGAACGCCTCGCCATAGTAGTGACCGAGCAGGCGATCGCACTCCTCCGCCGGGTGTCCGACGAACGACGCGAATCGTTCATCGGACATCGCGACGCCGTGGTCACCCGCGGCAGCCTGCCAAACGCGACGCTCGAGGCGCTCGCTGTCCACGAGCAGGCCGTCCATGTCGCAGACAACGGCAGCGGGACGATGGGGTACCATGAAGTCTTTGTAGCACAATCGTGCAACCCCGGCAACCGCGGCACCCGACTATCGACCGAGAATCCTCGGTCCACCTGTTCGATGACGTGCACGCGCATCCCGAGCTCGAACGCGTTAGGCGGCGGCCCGGGCTCCCGCCCGGATAGGCGGGAGCAGGAGCCTCGCGTTACTGCAGCCCGAGGGACCCGACTTTGATGGCGATCAGACTCGTCCCTGGGTCGATGGCAACTCGATCACGCGCGCATTCAAGGCCGGCAGTAAAGGTGCTGTTCGACGTGGTGACGCCGGTAACTACGAACGACCCGATTCCCGACACCGGGACCCGGTTTACCCCTGTCTGCGTGGCAACGAGCTCGCCGGGTAAAATGATACCGCAATTGGCCGCACCCTCCCCGCCATCGTTGCTGAATCCCGAGTACCTAACGCGCGCGAGGAAGGTGTACGCGCCCGGCGGCAAACTGAGTGAAAGGACTACAGTGGGGGTCCCCGGTATGACTCGGGTCGTGAGCGGCTTGAAGTACGCCACGGTACCATCGCCGGCCGGTCCTGCGGGCCCCTGCAGTCCCGTGGGCCCCGCCGGTCCCGCTGGCCCCTGCGCTCCCGTCGGCCCGGCAGGACCCTGCGGCCCCGCTGGTCCCTGCGGCCCCTCGGGACCCGTCTCGTTGAACGAGAACATCACGTGCTGTGCGGACGAGCATTTCTCCTTCGTATCCGTCGTCTTGATGCGATAGACCGTGCCGGAAGTCGGGACGTAGCACGCCCAAATGACGTTCGGATCCGCAGGAGGTGGCGGGGCCTGCGCACCGGCGCTGGAAGCTAGCGCCGTGACCATCAGGCCTGCGGCCAGGGCGCGGGGCGCCACGTGAATACGGTCACTCATATGGTCCTCCGTAGAGTCGTCGATGTCAGTTGGTGACCGCGCCAAGCTCCAGACGCAGAGCGTCGAGATCGCCGCGGTACGGAGCCGGAATCGTGGACGCGAGCAGGCTGACGGCACGCCGCAGGTCGTCGAGCGTCACTTTTTCGCTGCGGTTGGCCTTCAGTACCAGGAGCTTGCTCCGAAGAGCAGTGCCGTAGTCGCCGAGGGCCGGCAGCAGCCGGTTGAGGGCGTCATCGACCGCGAGCGCGATTGGGTCGGCTACCACTGGAGCGGGGGCTGGCGACCGCGCGGCAATCGCTTCCTCGGGCCCCAGCTGCCGCGCCACCACCGCCGCTTCCTCTGTCTCTACCTGCGGCGGAACGAGTGGCCCATCCCGCGAACACCCGCCGGCGATTGCGCCGGCAGCCAACAGCATGATCGTGCGTCTGGACATGGAGATGACTCCGATGGTTCAGGGTGACGCTCGTTGTGAACGCGCACACGGTCGTGCGCGGGCGTCACCCCGTTGCGTCGGGCTGCCGTTACGCGCGGTAACGCCAGGTCTCCTGACCGGAGATCGACATGGGTGGGGAGGCAACTGCGTCGGCGGCGCCTCGGGCGCGCTCGCCGACCGCTTTGCTGACAGGCTTGGCAGTCAGCTCAGTGGAGCCGGACGTGCTCCACGTGCCACATGCCGGTCTCGTCGTCGAAGCTCGCGACGCCATACTGCACCGCTCCGAACGGCTCACCGAGCGATCCCGCGTTGTAGCAGAGACACTGCCCGAGCTGCCTGACCCCGACGCCTTCGTGGATGTGGCCGCACACGAGCAGTCCGGTCATGCGATCCGCGATCTCCCGAATGGCCTTACTTCCGACGGCCTTCCCCGTCTTGATCACGTCGAGCCCACTGTCGGCGGGCGGCGAGTGCGCGAGGAGAATGTCCGGCGCGCGCCACGCCGCGAG
>DASUGD010000364.1:0-27222 GCA_036274195.1 Gemmatimonadaceae bacterium
CTTGACGCACCGTTCCAACGCCCCGACGGGGCGTTGGAACGGTGCGTCAAGACTCTGACCCCTTGCGAACCAATTCAGCGCCGCGCGGACGGCTGTTGCTGGCTCAGGCAGTGGAGCGTGCCGAGTCCCCAGACGAGGTCGACCGCGTGGATACCCACCACCTCGCGGTCGGGCATGAGCGCCGCGAGGGTGTTCAGCGCGAGCCGATCGTTGCGGTCGTTGAAGGTCGGGACGATGACCACCCCGTTGGCGATGTAGAAGTTCGCGTAGCTGGCCGGGAGGCGCTCGCCATTCATGTAGACGGGTCGCGGGTAGGGCAGGGTGACGACTCGCAATGCGTCGCCGGCGACGAGCTCCAGCCGGCGCAGGTTGTCCGACGACCGCCGATGGTTCTCGTCGCCCGGGTCCTCCTCGTGTGCGAGCACGACGACATCGGGCGCCACGAACCGGGCGATGTCGTCCACGTGACCGTGGGTGTCGTCGCCAACGCACCCCTCGCCGAGCCACACGGTCTGCCTGACCCCGAGATACTCGCGGAAAACTCGTTCGTAGTCGTCGCGCGAGAGCCCCGGGTTCCGGACCTGGGAGTCGGACAGGAGCCACTCTTCCGTGACGAGCAGCACCCCCTCGCCGTTGACCTCGATGCCGCCGCCTTCGAGAACCACCGGTTGGCCATTGTCGGGCCGGCGTGGTGTGATGCGGGGGAGACCCGTTAGGCGGGCGATCGCCTCGCCCACGCGCTCATCGCGCTGATAGTTGTCGTACTTCGCCCACGCGTTGAACCGCCAGTTGACGAGCTGGACCCGCCCCCGCTCGTCGTGCACGAACGTCGGCGCCGAGTCGCGCAGCCAGACCCTGTCGTTCGGCACGATATGGAGCCGGTAGCCATCGGGAGCGACGCCGTGAGCGTCCAGCACGACCCGAGCATCATCGCGCACCTGCTCGTCGTGACACAGGATCTCCACGCGCTCGTGACGATGCAGCACGCGAACGATCTCCCCGTAGACCCAGGGGATCGGCGCGAGCTTGCCTGGCCAGTCGGGCTCGTGATGCGGCCAGGCGATCCAGGTGGCGTCGTGGCTTTCCCATTCCGCGGGGAAGCGGACGCCAGACCGGGAACCGGGAACGGGGAACAGGGAACCGTGCGTCATTGTCATTCCGAGCGAAGCGCCTGCCCAGAGGAGCGCCAGCGACGAAGGAAGGAATCGCGCTCGTCCCGGTAGAGGGCCTCTGTTCCCGGTTGCCTGGTCCCGGTTCCCGGTCCGCTCACCCGAGATACCGATTCAAGATCGGCCCATACGCATCGATCCGCCGATCCCTCAGGAACGGCCAGTTGCGCCGCGTGTCCTCGATCACGCGCGGATCACAGGTCGCGATGACCACCGCCGGATCCACCCCCGCCTCCGCGATGATCCGCCCGAACGGGTCACTGACGAACGAGTGGCCGAAGAACTCGAGGCCGTTCGTGCCCGGCTCCGGCTCGAAGCCGACGCGGTTGGGGCTCGCGACATAGACCCCGTTCGCGATGGCGTGACCGCGCTGAATCGTCCGCCACGCCGCCACCTGATCGTCGCCGAACTCCGCTTTTTCCGACGGATGCCAGCCGATCGCCGTCGGGTAGAACAGGATGTCGGCGCCTAACAACGACGTGATGCGCGCCGCTTCCGGGTACCACTGGTCCCAGCAGATCAGGACACCGATGCTCGCATAACGCGTTTTCCAGACGCGCCAGCCATTGGCCGCGCCCTTCAGCGTGTACCGCTCGTCCTGCGTCGCGTCGCCCGGTGTGAAGTAGTACTTCTCGTTGAAGAGCGGGTCATCGGGAATGTGCATCTTTCGATACACGCCCATGAGCGACCCATCCGCATCGATCACCGCGGCGGAGTTGCGATACACGCCGGCCGCCTGGCGCTCGAAGATCGGAACGATGAGCACGACCGCGAGATCCGTGGCCAGCGCCTGCATCGTCGTGACGGTAGGCCCCGGAATCGGCTCGGCCAGCTCGAAGCGTTCACCCTTCTGCGCCTTGCAGAAGTATTGGCAGTTGAACAGCTCCTGCAGACAGATGATCTGTGCGCCGCGGGCGTGCGCTTCGCGGATCTTCGTGATCGCGTCGTTCAGGTTCGCTGCTACATCGGGACCGACGGCTTCCTGAACGAGGCCGACGGTGAAAGGCTGTGTCGCGCTCATGCGCGAAACGTAATCAGCGCCTCAAGTCCGCCTGACGAGTAGACGGTCGCTCGACGACGCCGACGACGACGTCGCCCACGTTCGTTCCCGAGAGCCCGGTTCGCAGCAGTGCACCCACCGCGGCGAGTGCCTCGTGCGACCGGTGCTCGGCGAGGTCGTCCGCGGGATCGCGCCCCTCGGCCACGATGGCACTCCACGTTGCCGCGTCGACCACGGCACCGGCCGCATCGGTGTTGCCGTCGCGTCCGTCGGTCCCGGCGGCGAGGAGCGTGAGACCGATGCCTCGATCTCCTTCGGCCTGCAGGGCATCCGAGGCGGCGAGCGCGAGCTCCTGGCACCGACCGCCCGGCGCCGGCTCTCCAGCGCCGAGCCGGACCGTCGTCTCTCCGCCCCACACCATGCAGGCGAACCGCGCGTCCGGATTCTCGGCACTGGCCGCGTCGAGGAGACCCGCCTCGCGAAACCGCACGAGCTCATCGACGAGGCGCTGCGCGGTGAATGTCGCGTCGTCGAGGAGCGGCTCGACGACGACTCTGACGGGCGCCGCGCCGAACGAACGTGCGGCTGCGGCTCCTGCCTCGAGCGCGTCGCGGTTGCCGAGGATGACGTCGCACTCGACGTGCGCGAATGCGGGATCGTTCGGTGCCGGGGGCTCGCTTTCGCTGCTCGGGGAGCCAAGCAGATCGCGGAGCGCGCGCGGAACGAACGGCTCCAGTCCATCCCGCTCGATGAGCGTGAGCACATCCCGAGAGCTCCGCGGATCGGGCGCGCATGGGCCCGACGCGATCGACGGAATGTCGTCTCCAACCACATCGGAGACGATGAGGCAGTGCACGCGCGCTGGGGCGAGCGCTTTTGCGAGCCGTCCGGCACCCCATCGCGTGAACCGTTTCCGGATCGCGTTCATCACGGTGATGTCCGCACCCGAGGTGAGGAGCGCATCGAACATCCAGGAAAGATCCCGTTCGGTCACGCCTGCCACCGGCGCGGCAACGAGGCTCGTGGCGCCGCCGGACAGCAGGACGAAAACGGTTCCGGTTCCCTGGATACGCTGCGCGAGCTGGCCGACGAGCTCCGCGGCCTGGTGAGACGCGGTGGAGGGCACCGGATGATCACCGGCCACGCTCACGAGCCGCTCGTGCGGCGATGGCAGCGGCTCAGGGCCGACGATGACGCCACCCTCCGGTTCCAGCTGGTGGTCGCGAAGCACGTCCACCGCCGCCTGTGCCATCGCCGCGGATGCCTTCCCAAGCGCCACGATCCAGACGGGCGCGGAAGTGGACGTTAGGCGCGCCGAAACGGCGCGGCGCGTTGCCGATCGGGGATCGACACCGTCGACGGCGGCGGCGTGAATGGCGATCGCGAGCTCGCGCGCCGTCAGGGACCGAGGGTCGCTCATGCGGAAAAAGAAGCGCCCCGGCCGAAGCCGGGGCGCCATCTCATTTGTCTGATGGCGATGCTGGAGGTGAAAGCTTGTCGATGACGTCGCCCAACTCCGTGTACGCGTCTGCCGCGAGCACGCGGAACGGCTGCGTCTTGTAGGCGATCTTGCCGTCCGGCCCGATCACGTAGAGCGACCGGTTGTCCATCTTGTTTTTTTCATCGTACGCGCCGTACAACGCGCCGACTTTTCCGTCCACGTCACTGGCGAACACGATCGGGAACTCCGAGTCGCGCGCCCAGTTGGCCTGGACAGTATCCGCGTCGACGCTGATGCCGACGACGACGACTTTGCGTCCGTTGTTGAAGAGCGTGGCGTACTGATCACGGTACGCCTCCATTTGGACCGTTCAGCCTCGTGTCCTTGCCTTGAAGAAGAACGCGAGCACGACGGTCTTTCCCTTCATGGACGAGAGCTGGACAGGATCGCGCAGCAGCCCGTAGCGCGTTGCCCCTGGCAGCGAGAAATCCGGGGCGGTGTCACCGACCTTTGGGCCGGTCTGGGGGGGTGCTGTCGCGGCCGGCTGCTGAGCACCGGCAACGGCGGCCGACCCCAACACTGCGGCGAACGTGAACGCGGCGACTCGGCCTCGCGCCGCAAAGCTGGATGCCATGTGAATCTCCGGGTTGGACCAGGTGGAAGTTGATGATCGAACGGTCGATCGGGAATAGGGAAACGCGAATCCGAGGGCGTCGAGGCCTACCCGGGTCGCGTGGAAGGGCGGCTGTGCCGGAGGACAATTCCTGTCCTCTCCTGAGGATACCGTTCTGCGTTAACCCTCCTAAACGCGAGCTAACAGGGGCACGCATGCTGCCTTTCAGAGGCCCGGACGCCGCGGCGATCGCGGCGCGGCCCAACGAGGAGGAAGCGAATGACCAGATCCGTGAAGATGCTCGTAGTGCCAGCGCTTGTGCTCGCAGCCGCCTGTGGGCGCGACCCGAAGCCGATGGACGATGCGCTGAAGAACGACCTCAGCCTTGCGTCCTCGATGCAGCCATATCAACCGCAGCAGTTCGTGTCGCCGATGGAGCAGGGCTACGCGGGGTACGGGTACGGCCAGTACGTGCAGCGGCCTAACGGCTACTACCCCAGCGCGGCGCAGCCGGTGGCCCAACGCCGGATCTATCGAGCGCCTGCGGCAAGATCGAGCGGTGCGGCGTCCTCGACGGGGACTGCCCAGGCCGGGACGCAGGTAGTGAAGAACACCAAGCGTGACGCGATCATCGGCGGCGTCGCCGGAGCGGCGATTGGTGCGGTGACCTCGCGCGACAAGCTCAAGGGCGCGGTGATCGGCGGGGTTGCCGGTAGCGTGCTCGGCGCGGTGATCGGCAACAACGTGGACGTGAAGAAGATCCCATTCTAAGCACCTTGGTACGCAGGACACGTCCATGAGGGAACGCGGCGTCCGGCTTTCGGGCGCCGCGTTCGCCGTTGTACCTGATCGCGTGATAGTGTTGGGCACGCCTCTCGCCTTGCCAATATCGCGTGACCAACGACCACTCGACCAACTCCGCCGCCCCGCCGGACGACCGACGACGGCATAGCCCGTCCAGGCGGGCGGGCACGCACCAGGCTCGCCGGTCGCTCGCGGCGCATCACGCAGCGCAACGATCGTCGATCGAGCGTATTGCGGATGCCCTGACGCGGGGCGCCGCCTCGACCCCGTTCCTCGTGTTCCACGTGGTGTGGTTTGCCGCGTGGGTCCTCGTCAACACGGGCGCCGTCGGCGTTCGGCCCTTCGACCCGTTCCCGTTTGGGCTGCTCACGCTGATCGTGTCCTTGGAGGCGATCTTTCTGGCCATCTTCGTGCTGATGGCGCAATCGCGTGAGTCCGCCGTCGCGGAGCTTCGCGAGGAGGTGAGCCTGCAGGTCGTCCTCAGGATGGAGGAGGAGGTCACGAAAACGCTGCAACTCGTGGCCGGTCTCTATACGCGTCTCGGGCAGCAGGTGAGCGAAGACCCGGAGCTCCGCGAGATGCTCGGGCCGCTCGACGCCGACAAGATCGAGCGCGAGCTGGTCGATCAGATCAAGACCGCGCGAGAGCCGAGAAAGCGGCAAAACGGAGAGACGGGAAGCGGGTGACGGGAAACGGGAAACGGGAAACGGGAAACGGGAAACGGGAAACGGAGAACCCTCGGGATGCTCTCTCTCCAGAGCGTCACGAGGGTTCTTGTCAGTCAGCGCCAGGCAGCGACCAGCACGAGCAGCCAGTCGCCAGTCGCCAGTCGCCAGTCGCCAGTCGCCAGTCTCCCGGTGTTCTACGCTCTGCTGCCCACGAGCTGCCTGAGCACGTACGGTAGAATCCCTCCGTGCTTGTAGTAACTCAGCTCCTCTGGCGTATCGATACGCGCCAGGACCTTGAACGTCCTGGACGTGCCGTCCGCCGCCCTGGCGGTCACTGTGAGCGTCGCTCGTGGCTTGAGGGAGTCATCCAGCCCGCCGATGTCGAACATCTCGAATCCCGTTAGGCCGAGCGACTGGCGTGTCTCGCCGCTCGTGAGCTCGAGCGGCAATACGCCCATGCCCACCAGGTTCGAGCGATGGATCCGCTCGAACGACTCGGCGATCACCGCCCGAATGCCGAGCAGCATCGTGCCCTTGGCTGCCCAGTCGCGGGAAGATCCCGTGCCGTATTCCTTCCCGGCGATGATCACGAGTGGCGTGCCGGCCTTCTGGCATTCCATCGCGACGTCGAAGATCGGGCGCGGCTCGGCGCCGGGTGCCGTGGCGGTCCACCAGCCTTCCTTCCCGCCGGCGAGCTCGTTGCGGAGGCGAATGTTCGCGAACGTGCCGCGCATCATTACTTCGTGGTTCCCGCGGCGTGCGCCGTACGAGTTGAAGTCGGCCTTCGAGACGCCCTGGGAGATCAGCCACTGGCCCGCGGGGCTCGTCGCCGCGATGTTACCGGCGGGCGAGATGTGGTCGGTGGTGATCGAGTCGCCGAACATGCCTAACGCGCGCGCCCCGGTGATCGGCCGGACGCCCGGCGGGGCCATCGTCATTCCCTCGAAGTACGGCGGGTTCTTTACGTACGTGGAGGTGTCGCTCCAGGCGTAGAGATCGCCCGTCGGCACGTCGAGCGCGCGCCACTCCTCGTCGCCCTGGAACACGTTCGCGTACTGCCGCTCGAACTGCTCCGACTTGACCGACCGCATGATCTCGGCGTCCACTTCCGCGGGCGACGGCCAGATGTCGCGGAGGAAGACCGGACCGTCCTTGCCCACGCCTAACGGTTCCGTGTTGAAGTCGATGTCCATCCTGCCGGCGAGCGCGTACGCGACCACGAGCGGCGGCGACATCAGGTAGTTGAAGCGCGTGAGTGGGTTCACGCGCCCCTCGAAATTGCGGTTGCCCGAGAGCACGGCCGCGACCACCAGCTTGTTCTCCTCCACGGCCTGGCCGATCGGCTCGGGCAGCGGTCCGGAATTGCCGATACATGTCGTGCAGCCATATCCGACGATGTGGAAGCCGAGCGCCTCGAGCGGCTTCATCACGCCGGCCGCCTGGTAGTAATCGGTCACGACCTTCGACCCTGGCGCGCAGCTCGTCTTGACCCACGGCTTCGTCGTCAGGCCGCGCGCGACCGCGTTGCGTGCCAGCAGGCCGGCGCCCAGCATGACCGACGGGTTCGACGTGTTCGTGCAGCTCGTGATGGCCGCGATGACGACCGATCCGTGTCGCAGCGTGAACCGGTTGCCATTCATCTCGACGGAGACACCGGCACCGTCAGCGACGTCCTGAGCCGCGACCGCGACCCCCGACGGCGAGACCTCGGCCTTCGCCGACGCGGCGGCCGCGCGCTTGGGTGCCGCGCCCGCACCGCTGGCGGCCAGACGCTCGAGGTCCGCCGCGAGCGCATCGCGGAACATGGGCTTCGCCTGGCGCAGCGGCACGCGGTCCTGTGGCCGCTTGGGCCCCGCGAGGCTCGGCTCGACCGTCGTGAGATCGAGCTCGATCGTGTCCGTGAACACCGGGTCAGGCGTGTCGTCCGTGCGGAAGATCCCCTGTTCCTTGCAGTACGCCTCGACGAGCGCCGCGTGGCCGGCGCCACGCCCCGTTAGGCGAAGGTAGTCGAGGGTCTGCGCGTCGACCGGGAAGAAGCCCATCGTCGCGCCGTATTCCGGCGCCATATTGCCGATCGTCGCGCGATCCGCGAGCGGCAGGGTCGAGAGCCCGTTGCCGTAGAACTCCACGAACTTGCCCACGACCTTCTTCTTGCGAAGCATCTCCGTGACGGTCAGCACGAGATCGGTCGCGGTCGAGCCGGGCGGAAGCTTCCCATGAAGCTTGAACCCGACGACCTCGGGAATCAGCATGGACACGGGTTGTCCGAGCATCGCGGCCTCGGCCTCGATACCGCCGACGCCCCAGCCCATGACCCCAAGGCCGTTGATCATCGTCGTGTGCGAGTCCGTGCCCACGAGCGAATCGGGATATGCGACGGTCTCACCGTTCTCCTGCCTCGTGAACACGACGCGCCCGAGATACTCGAGATTCACCTGATGGCAGATGCCGGTGCCCGGCGGAACGACGCGGAAGTTGTTCAGTGCGCTCTGCCCCCAACGGAGGAACTCGTACCGCTCGCGATTGCGCTCGAACTCTTTTTCGGTGTTCAGAAGGAACGCTGCCTCGCTTCCGTACTCATCGACCTGCACGGAGTGATCGATGACGAGGTCGACCGGTTGCAGTGGGTTGATGCGTGTCGGGTCGCCGCCGAGCTGCCGCATGGCGTCGCGCATGGCAGCGAGGTCCACGACGCATGGCACGCCGGTAAAATCCTGCAGCAGCACCCGGCTCGTTCGGAACGCGATTTCCTTCTCGGTCCCGGCCTTCACGTCCCAGCGCGCGAGCGCTTCCACGTCGGTTCGCTTCACGAACGCGTCGTCTTCGTTTCGCAGCAGGTTCTCGAGCAGGATCTTCAGGCTGAACGGCAGCTTGTTCACGGTGCTACCGGGAAGCGTGGCAACGCTGGCCAGGCGGTAGATGGTGTACTGCCGCCCCGCGACATTCAGCGTCGCGCGGCTGCCGAAGGTGTTCGGATGTGTCATGGGTCGTCTCTCGCTGGGCGCCCGAATTTCTTGGAGGGTGGGCGCGACGGATCACGGAGCCACTGCCGCACCGCACGCAGCGTACGCGACAGGCTATCCGCAATCTATAACGTCAACCGATGGTCGGGAGCGGTCGTGCGACTTGGGGGCGCGGCGCTCAGCGGAGCTCGCCGCCGGGCGCGAACGCCCGTGCTTCGGTCTCGTACCACGAGCTTCGGCGTGGGCCACCCCGCATGCGCAGCTCGCCCTCGTCGATGAACCGAAGTGGCATGACCACGTCGACCACGAGGAAGCGCGACAGCGTGCGGCCACCAGGCCCGAGACGCGCGAGCGCCGCGTCGCTTGCCGGAATCGCGGCGAGCACGGCATCGCGCGTTTGCTGCGCGAGGTGCATGCTCTCGTGCGCGAGCGTGCGCTGCAGATCGTAGTCCGTTCCAGCGCTCGCGGAGTAGATCACGAGCCCCGCGTTATGCTGCGCGAACGATCCGGCGCACGGCGGCGGACAGCTCGACGACGGAAGCCGCCACTGTGCTGAGCGCAACACCGGTGCACCGGTGATGAGCGTCTCTCTCCAATCCACGCGCGGGCGCGACCCGCTCGTCATCACGGTTGCGAGGCGCGCTGCACTCATGACGGACAGGCGCGCGGTCACCGGGTGAGCCGCTTGCCGCTGCACGTGAACGTAGAAGGGGTAGATGGGCAGCGTTACGTCTGACAGCAGCGAGCCTGCCGCTTCCGCGTCGCGGGCCACGCTCGCGCCCACGGCGGTGAGTTGGAGCCCCGCGAAGCGCGCGGCAGAAGACTCCGTGCCGATGAGCTCCATTCCGGCGCTCATGAGCGACCCGCCCAGCAGCCCCTTGGCGAGCGCGGCGCGAACAGGCGCTCCCGACGCAACCGCGCGCGCAACGGACGCTGTCGCGCCAATCGCGACGTTGAGCGCGACAAACCGCCTGTGTGCGGCCGGATCGCGCTCGAGCGTTTGAGTCGAAGCGGTGCGTGGTGCCAGGAGGATGAGCACGAGGCCGACTGCGCGTCGTGCGACTGCAAACCGAGGCATGGACCAAGGACCGTCCCGCTTGCTGCCTCGTCACATCCATGTGGCCGCGACGTACCTTTCGGATGTCGTTTCGCCTAACGGCGTGAGTGACGTCACACCGGCTCGCGTCGTCGGTGCCGGCACCTGGAAATCAGTCGTCCCACCTTGGAGGCGCGATGTCGAGAGCGTTCGTGAACGAGGATTCGGGCGGCCGTCCCTCGGGCCGCCGATTCATTCTTCCGCCGCGAACGGATCCGGGATTCGACGCAGCTGCGGCACGCGCAATCCTCGAGGCGGCGCGCGAGGGTGATACCGGAGCCGCCGAGGAAGCCACGGGGTACTACTGGGGCGAGCCGCGCCTGCGCCCGCACATCGAGCATATTCTTGCTGCCGCGCGCGCCGAGAACGACGAACGGTTGGAGCAGCTCGCGGCACGCTGGCTTCGGTAAAGGGCGCAACCCACTGGTAGTTGGTTATTGGTACGGGTTACAGGTTATTTGAACCCTCGGGATGTCTCTCTCAAGCGAGATGAGCATCCCGAGGGTTCGATTACCTATAACCCGTACCAATAACCGGTTACCAGTCCCAGTAACCTTTTTCCTGCAACCAATTACCAGTCGCAACGATACTTTCGCTCCATGCCGAAGCCTTTGGATGTCGTGGACGTTACCGACGATCTTGCGCGGATCGATTCGACGAGCGGGCGGGAAGGGGAAGTCATCACATTCGTGGAGCGACTGCTCGGGACCCGCGGGTGGACGACGACGCGAATCCCGGTAACGCCCGGGCGCGACGACATCTTCGCGACGGTGGACCCCGCGCCACTCGTTACACTCTCGACTCATCTCGATACCGTTCCGCCGTACATTCCGCCCGCGCGAACGGCTGACCGCCTCACCGGACGCGGCGTATGCGACGCGAAGGGCATTGCCGCCGCCATGATCTGCGCCGCGGAACGTCTGCGTGAGGCATCGGTTCCGGTGGCGCTGCTGTTCGTTGTGGGGGAGGAGACGACGCACGACGGCGCGCACGCCGCGAATGACGCCTTTCGGAGCGGGCTCGTACCGGCGACGAGTGTGGCGCTCATCAACGGAGAGCCCACCGAGAGCCGGCTCGCCCTGGGCACCAAGGGTGCCGTGCGAATGACAGTGCGCACCAGCGGCGTTGCCGCGCACTCCGCATACCCACACCGCGGTGTATCGGCGACCATGCGGCTCGTGCGCCTCATGGCCGACCTCGAGACCATCGAGCTGCCCAGCGACCCGGTGCTCGGCGACACGACGATCAATCTCGGGATGCTCTCGGGCGGCATTGCGGACAACGTGATCGCGCCTTCGGCCGAGGCGCGCATCATGGCGCGGCTGGTCGGCCCGGTGGACGACGTCGTGGCGACGGTGACGCGCTGGGTCGGTGACCGCGGGACCGTGGAGGTTGGCGTGAGCATTCCGGCGATGCGCCTCGCGACGATCCCGGGGATCGAGACGTCCGTGGTGGCGTTCGCGACAGACATTCCCGCGCTCTCGCGATGGGGCACGCCCTACCTGTTCGGCCCTGGCTCGATCGAAGTCTCGCACAGCGACCACGAGTTCGTCGATATCGCGGAGCTTCGTCGCGCCGTCGCCACCTACGAGACGATCGTCCGCGAAGCAGCGACCCGCCACGGATCGGGCGTTAGGCAGCCCGTCGCGTCGTGACCTGCGCGACCGCGCCGCGGCTAGGCCACCTCTTTCTGCGCGATGGGCTGGTCGCCCGCCGACGTTAGGCGCGTGGCCGTGATCGCGTCGGTCGGACAGTGCCGCACGAAATCACCGTCCGCCGAGCACCAGTCCACGATCTCGGTCTTCGCATAGGCCTTGCCTCGCGAGTCCATCGCCATGGCGTTCGGGGCGATCGCCGCGCAGAACCCGCACCCCGTGCACAGGTCGCGGTCCACCGACAACCGGTACGCGGCGCGCGGGTAGACCCCGCCTTTCGCCGCGAGGCACTCCGGCAACTGCGCCATCGCCTCGCGTGCCGCGCGGTACCCCTCCGCCATGACTTCCGGCGTGTGCGAGAAGCTGAGCCATCCCACGTGACCCAGGCGCGGTCGAATGAGAAACATCGGAGGCCCGGACCACTGGCTCAGCGGCGCCACCTGCAGCGCGTGCATCATGACCGTCGCGGCGCGCATGTACGTCGCCGCAAAGCCCTGGGCAGAGGCATCCGTGTTGTGCGACAGGTCGCTCGAGCCGACATCCACGGCGATGACCGCGTCGGCGTGTTGCGCCGCGACCGCCACCGGCAGGTTGTCGATCGTGCCTCCGTCGATGCACTGCCGGCCGTCCACGCGGCCGGGCGGGAAGAAACCGGGAAGTGCGCACGACGCGTACACGGCATCATCGACGCGAACGTTCGTGAGTCCCGGCAACCCCCAGACGACCTGCGTTCCGCGCTCCACGTCCACGGTGTTCACGAGCAGCGGCGCCTGCAGCTCGTCGAACGTCGTCCGCGGAACCGCGTTCGAGCACAGCGCGCGCAGCGGCTCCTCGAGATAGATCGACGGGGACCGCATGCGCTCGAACAGCATGCCGACGTGGTTGATCCGAAACAGGTCGCGCTTCCTGAGCCCCAGGGCACGCCGCTCCATCTCGTCGAGCGACATGCCACCGAGGTGGGCCGCCGCGATCAACGCCCCGATGCTGGTGCCCGCGAAGCACGTGGGGCGTATCCCCGCCTCCTCGAGCGCGCGAAGTACGCCGATATGCGCGAATCCCTTCATCCCCCCGCCACCCAGGACGAGGGCGATACGCCGATGCTCCAATTCCCGCTCTCCTGCAACTCGTCGCTTCATTGTACCCCCGGTGCCGCTGGGGTTGCCGCGAACGCCCATGACGATCCGGCATCTGGAGCAAGAGACAGACGCCGCGTGGGTGCCGTCACGTCGTTCGACTCATACACCCAATGAAAAAGCCGGGCGACGCGCGTCGCCCGGCCACCGGCCACGATTCCAACGTGTCGCGCATCACGTGAGGAACAAATACAGCCCGTACAGCCCGATGCCCGCGCCGCCAAGCATCACGATCGTCCCGGCATCGTCGCCAATGATGGCGCCGACGAGGAGCGCCGCGCCACCGACGATCATCATCGCGACGGCGTTCCTGTTCGATTTCTTGTTCTGGAAAACTGGTGGCGCGCCGCGCCGGGTTTCCGCCGCATGCACGGCGACGCGAGCGCTCTCGCGGGTCGGGCCCCGCGTGACCGAGGTTGTCGCATTCGCCTCCGACGATACGTCCGCGACAGCCGTTACCGAGTCGATCACGCTGACCGGCGCGAGCCCGGTCGCCACCGTCGCCCGCGACATGTCACGTGCGTCGGGCTGACCCGCGGACTGTGCCGCAAGTGGCGCAGCTGCCCAGGTGAGCGCGGCAAACGCCGCCACCGCAGAAAACCGCACGTGCGGATTCATCGACTTCCTCCGGGGGAAATAGTGATGGTGCAACGCCAGATGGGAAGAATCAGGCCACAACCGTACACGATCATGAAGCAAGCTCGTTTCTCCCTAGTGGCGGGTCCACGCTGGATGATAGCTTGCCCCGTCTATGACTGAACCCCTCAGCGCTGGTGAACGGTCGCTCATTCGGGCGATCGGCACGTGGTCGCTCGCAGCCGGCGTCATCAACATCACCGTCGGCGGGGGCATCTTCCGTCTGCCTGCCGATGTCGCTGGCGCACTCGGTGCCGCCGCTCCGATCGCGTATGTCGTCTGCGCGATCGCAATGGGGCTGATAGTGCTCTGCTTTGCGGAAGCGGGCAGCCGCGTTGCGATGACTGGCGGCCCGTATGCGTACGTCGAGCTCGCGTTTGGCCCCTATGTCGGCTTTCTCGCGGGCGTCTTGACCTGGCTGCTCGGCACCACGGCTGTGGCGGCGGTGAGCACGGTCTTCGCAACCAACGCCGCGAAGTTGTTTCCGGTCTTCGAGAATCCGATCACGCGCGGCGTGCTGCTCGTCGCGAGCTTCGGCATCGTCGCGACGATAAACATTCTTGGCGTGAAGCAGGGAAGTCGGCTCAACAGCGTCGGCACCGTCGCGAAGCTGGCGCCGCTCATTCTGCTCGTGCTCGTCGGTGCGCTGTTCGTCCAGCGCTCGAACCTGGCGGTCACGACCCCACCCGCCATTGGCGACGTCTCGCGGGCGTCCATCGTGCTCATTTTCGCGTTCAGTGGCGTGGAGAGCGCGCTCGTGCCGAGTGGCGAGGTGAAGGACCCGGCTCGTACGGTTCCGCGCGCAGTGTTCCTCGCGATGCTGGCAATCACGCTGCTGTACATCGCCATCCAGCTCGTCGCGCAGGGGGTACTGGGCGCGGCACTGTCGAAATCATCGACGCCGCTCGCGGATGCCGCGGGCGTGGTGTTCGGGTCGTGGGGAAAGATCCTCCTGCTCGCCGCGGTCGTCGTCTCGACGTTCGGGTACCTCAGCGGAATGACGTTGGCGATTCCGCGTGCGCTCTTCGCGTTCGGCCGCGATGGTTATCTCCCTGCCGTGATCGCCGCGGTGCACCCGCAATATCGAACTCCCTACGTCTCCATCGCCATTCAGTCGGCGCTCGCGTGCACGCTCGCGATCACAAGCGCGTTCGAGAAGCTCGCGATCATCGCAAACGTCGCGGCGCTCCTCGTGTACTTCGCATGCTCACTCGCGGCGTGGCAGTTGCGCCGGCGCGATGTCCGGGCGGGTGGTATCCCGTTTCGCGTTCCCGGAGGAGGCGTCGTGCCGCTGCTGTCGTGCGCGATGATCGTCGGGTTGCTCTCGTCGATCACGTTGCCGGAGTGGCGTGTGCTGGCGCTGATCGTCGGCGTAGCGTCCGCGCTGTTCGTGGTGACACGTCGCCGTCGCGAGGCGCTCGCGGCGCGAACTGCCTGACGAGGGCCACTCCGTGACCGATCCGCTCCTCGCTTTCCGGGCCGAGTTCCCCATCCTCGAGCGAACGACCTACCTCGTTTCTCATTCACTCGGCGCCATGCCGCGCACCGTTCCCGATCGTCTCGCCGAATATGTCGACACCTGGGCGGAGCTCGGCGTGCGTGCGTGGGCGAACGGCTGGTGGGAGATGCCGATCGAGGTCGCCAACGAGATTGCGCCACTTCTGGGTGCCGGTGCCGGCGAGGTCGCGATGGTGCCCAACGTTTCGCTCGGTCAGGCTGCGGTCATGTCCGCGATCGATTATCCGGCGCCGCGCAACCGGATCGTCATGACGGAGCTCGATTTTCCATCGGTGCGATACGTGTACGATCGCCTGGCGCCGCGCTTTGGCGCGGAAGTGGTCGTGGTGCCGTCGGACGACGGCGTCGGCATCGATGAAGGTCGACTGATCGCCGCGATCGATGAACGCACGGCGCTCGTCGCCATCTCGCACGTGCTGTTTCGATCGGCCTTCATCATGGACGTCGAACGAATTTGCGCGCACGCGCACTCGGTCGGCGCGCTCGTGTCACTCGATGCGTTTCATTCGGTCGGCGTGATTCCCGTCGACGTGAAGCGCATCGGCGTCGATTTCCTCACGGGCGGTGTGCTGAAATGGCTGTGCGGTGGCCCCGGCGGCTGCTTCCTCTACGCGTCTCCGGCAGCGAGCGAGCATCGAGCGCCGGCGCTGACCGGATGGCAGGCGCACCGTCGTCCCTTCGGCTTCGAGGCCGAGATGGACTATGCGGACGGGGCCGCGCGGTGGCTGTCGGGAACGCCCGTGATCCCGGCGCTGTATGCGGCAACCGAGGGGCCTCGCCTCGTCCGCCGCGCGGGGATCGAGGCGGTGCGGGCGAAGAGCACGCGGCAAACCGGCCGCCTCATCGAGCTGGCCGACGAGCGCGGGTATACCGTCCGTGCGCCACGGGATGCCGGCCGACGTGGCGGGACCGTCGCGTTCGACGTCCCGCACGCCTACGAGGTCGCGCAGTTCTTGCTCTCTCGCGATATCATTGTCGACTACAGGCCGAACGCGGGCATACGGATCGCGCCGCATTTCTATACCAGCGACGCCGAGCTCGAACGGGCGGTCGCGGCAGTGGACGAAGCACTCACGACCGGGGCCTGGCAGCAGTTCGGCGAGCGCAGATCGGTCGTCACGTGAGCCAATAACCCGAACCCGAACATCACACCCGATGCCCCCAAAAGCCGAGAAGGTCCGCAAACAGTACTCGAACAAGGAATATCCGCACGTCGTGCTTCGCTTCGAGGACGGGCACGAGATCCACATCGACAAGGGCACCTCGAAGTCGTTCGACGCCTATGTCGGCGAGCGGATCAAGATCCTCGCGATCTACGACCCGACGGCAAAGGAACGAGAGAAGATCGACACACTGCGCGCCGAACAGTTCGAAGACGCGACGACGTGACCGCATCGAGCGGCCAAGCCTAACGTCACTGCGCGGCGGCCCGCGATGGGACGGATGGACCAGGCAATCGTCAAGGGTAGGGGCCAGCGAGGGTCCCGCAACGATCTTGCCCCGAGGTCCATCCGTGGCTGATGACGAGCGCTCGGGTCCCGCGTCGGGCCTGTCTCCTTCCGCAAGCAACTCCGTCCGCGCGGAGGGCGAGCATTCCGCGACCTTCGAGATCGTGGGATGGCGTATCGAGCTCAGCGCGTCGATCGGAGTGGCGAGAGTCGTAATGGCGGGGGACGGGGTTCAGCACACGCACTTGGTCCATCCCGACGCGCTGGCTGCCTGGTCCAGCGCGACGACCAAGCTGCTATCGCTCCGGCCCGCCGAGACCGCTCGAGGCTGCGCCACGATCCGGGCCCCCTTCCTCCTGGACCGCGAAGGCGAGCCCTCGATCGCTTTCGAGGCGATGGTGTCCGAACAGGGCGTGAGCTATCGGTTGCTCATGCGCGGCGGCGACGATCCCGGTACGTCCCTCGTGACGACGGAAGACGTCGTGCGAGGCATGGCGCAGGCCGCGGCCGGGCTCGGGAGGGTGGCGCGGCCAGCGCGCTGACCGGCACGGGTCCTGCCCCAGGAGCAGACAATCCTGGAGGTACCGTGATGCATTGCCTCGGACGCGCGGCGCTCGCCGCGATGATGATTGTCAGCGCCGGGACCGCGAAAGCGCAGATCACAACCGTTGTCGCCTCACCGCCGCGAAAGAACGCAGCGGCTGAGCAGGCGGCAGCGCAGCAGCGCGAAAAAATCACGCAGGATAGCGTTGCCCGCGTTGCGATGACGGACATGAAGGAGTGGGTCGACTCGGCGTCGGCCGCGCTGGCCATTCGCCCCGACACGGTCGCATCCAGCTCCGACACGGCGGTAGGCAACCCGCGCGTGGCAACAGCACCCGCCCCGAAATCCGATTCGTCCGCGAACGCCCGGACGGCTGGGCGCCAGCCGGAGTTCAGGAACGGCGCTCGTGCCCCGGACACGGCTACACCGATTCCCGCAATCGGCCTCACCGGCATCACCCTGATTCTCACGGGCGTGGCTCTGAAGCGTCGAGAACGTACCGCGCGAGCTGGCGCGCGGGGCTGACGGCAATGGGTGACCCTGCAAGGCACCCACTCGACGCGCGACGTGCCGGCAGCACTGCCCTGATCGTGTGCGGCGCGTTGCTGCTCATTGGGGCTGCTACCTCGGTTGCGCGCGGCGCCATGGCGCGGGATGCGGCGCGTGCACGCTGGGCCGAGATCGAGGCCGCGCGCGCGGTGGCGGGGGCGAAGCAATCCGCCGGCGGGGCGCCGTGGAGCGAGGCTCGAGGAACGCCCGTCGCGCGCCTGGTCGTGCCTCGACTGGGTGTCGACGAGGTCGTGGTGGAGGGCGTAGGCGACGACGAGCTCAGAGCCGGCCCCGGGCACATGATGGGAAGTGCGCTTCCGGGCGATAGCGGCACCAGCGTGATCTCCGCGCATCGGGACCGCCACTTCCACGCGCTCGGCGGAATTGCAGCCGGCGACACGGTGATCACGGAGAGCGCAGTCGGAACGATCGTTTGGAGGGTCTCACGGATTCGCGTCGTGCACGCGGACGCCCCGGCGCTGGATGCACGGACGACGCCGACGCTCATGCTCACGACGTGCTGGCCGATCCGCTACCTGGGTCCCGCGCCGGACCGGTTGATCGTGGAAGCGGAACCAGCCGGGAGACGGGAACCGGGAGAAGGGAGACGAGAACACGGCGGGGCTATTACCGCCGGGCACTGATCGACGTATAGTCGAGCTACATCGTCTCCCAGCTCCCGTCTCCGTCTCCCGGCTTGTCCATCATCTCCTTTTCTGCACGCGTCGCGCAGGCGCTCGCCGAGCATCGACCCGTCGTAGCGCTCGAGAGCTCGGTATTCGCTCAGGGGCTCCCGATCCCGACGAACGCGGACGCGGCGCGCCGAATGGTCAGCGCGATCGAACGCGTTGGAGCAGTGCCGGCGATTTCGGCGGTCAGCGCCGGGAAGGCAGTGTTCGGCTTGAATGATGAGGAGCTCGCGCGGTTCCTCGCGCGCGACGGGGTCATGAAAGTCAGCGCTCGCGACATACCCGTTGCGATGCTTCAGGGCCGAGATGGCGCAACGACGGTCGCCGGGGCGCTGTCGCTGATGGCGCTATCGCCGATCCGCGTTTTTGCCACCGGCGGCATCGGCGGCGTACACCGCGAGCCTCAGTTCGACGAGTCGGCCGATCTTGCCGAGCTTTCTCGCACGCCGGTCATCGTCGTATGCGCCGGCGCGAAGTCGATCCTCGACCTTCACGCGACCATGGAACGACTCGAGTCGTTCGGCATCGTCGTGGTCGGGTACCGAACGAAGGAGATGCCGGGATTTTTCTTCGCGGACACGGGCATCCCCCTTGCGACATCCGTCGCGTCAGCCGACGAGATCGCCCACCTGTACGCGCTGCAATGCTCGCTCGGGCGCCAGCAATCGATCGTCGTCATGAACCCCCCGCCGGCGGAGCATGCCGTTCGAAAAGCGTCCATCGAACGAGCGCTCGACACCGCGCTCGACGACGCGAAGCGACACGGAGTGCGAGGTGGGGCCGTGACGCCGTATCTCCTCACGGCGGTGGAGCGAGCGACCGAAGGGCGAACGCTCGCGGCCAACGTTGCCTTGCTCGAGGCGAACGCGGCGCTCGCGGCGGAGATTGCGGTCGCGTGTTCGCGCGTGGGTGTCACGCCCCGGTGACCGTGTGCCCGATGCTCGGCCCGACGCGTCAGCTAATTGGGGTCAGAGTCGCATTTCATCGTTCCTACGCCGGGCGAACCGAACCGACGCGCCGACCGTGGGCACGTACGTCGCTATCGCGAGTGACGACGCGCGTTTCGCGAGACAATCGTCCTCGATCAGGTGTTGAACTCAAGGCTGTGCGAGTAGTACAATAGGCATACACTCATGAGTTGGAGGTTACCCGAGATATGCCGACCCCATTTCTGAGTTCCGAAGAGTATGACGAGCGCGCCCACCAGCTGTACAACGAAGGGCAGTATGACGAGGCGCTCGACGTACTTCGGGAGGGACTCGCGCTCTACCCAAACGCGGTGGAGTTGCACATCGGGGTCGGTTACGCTCGGCTGGCGCGAGACGAGTTCGCGTGGGCGCGCCGGAGCTTCGAAGAAGCGCTGATCCTCGATCCCGAGCACGAGGACGCGCTGGCCGGGCTGGGTGAGACGCTTCTGAAGTTTGGACGCCCCGACGCCGCCGTGAAGAGCTTTCGGCGCGTGCTCGAGCTCGGTTACCAGGACGACCTCGACCTCATGCTGCAGGTCGGGCGCGCCCTGTTTCGCGAGGGCATGATCGACGAGGCGAAAGAGTTCTTCGACATCGCCGTCGAACAGGCGCCCGAGTCCGCAGAGGCGGTCGCGCTCGTCGGCTACGCACAGCACCGGCTCGGCGACGACAACGCCGCCATCTCGACCCTCCGTCGCGCGCTGCAGCTCGACAACGACCACGCCGAAGCGCGAATCTACCTCGGAAACATTCTCTACGATCGCGGTGATTACGAGGCGGCCCTGTACCATCTCGACCGGACGTCGCCGTCCGATCACTGGGACGAGCTCGGGATCTGGCGCCTCGTGGAGCTCAAGAAAACGATCTATCACCTCAAGGACGACGACCCCGAGCTCAAGCCCTGGGAAGAGCGGCTGAACGAGCTCGCTGGCGAGCCCGATGACATCGACGAGATGTTAGCGGAGATCGAGCAGCAGGCCGCCGACCAGGCGGCAGAGGAGGCGAAGGGTCAGCTCGAGCTGTTCGGGGGCCTCCTCTCGAGTCTCGCCGACCAGCGGGGTACACCGCCGCGTCCCGAGGAGCCATCGCACGAAGTGCTTACGCGGGAAGGCAAGCCGTTCCGCGGCAGCTGGGACGACATCGTCCGGATGATGCGCGATGCGAACACGGCCTTCGTGGGTCGCTCCATGCAGGAGTACATGGCCACAGAAGCACGCCGTGGTTACTCCCTCACTGGCGTCACCATCCCGACGCGCGACGCGGAGAGCTTCATCCGCGGCAGCGCCGACGCGGGACTTCTGCGCATCGTCAAGTAAGCCCACCCCTCGGCCGTGACAACTTCGCAACAACGGGCCGCCCTCGCCGCACTGGATCAGGCGAGGCCGGCCATAGGTCGTCTTGATCTCTCGCGCGATCCGGAGGATCTCGCGGCTGACATCATCGAAGGCTGGCAGGCAGCAGAGGCGGCGCTCCGATCGCTGATCGGGTCCGCCTCGCTGTCCGGACAGCCGCTCATCAGAGAGGTCCGGCAGCGCGACCTGCTGACGCTCGACCAGGCACACGCCCTGGTCGAGTTCAGTGCCGCGCACGACCGCGCGCAACGGACGGACTACCGGCCGTCCAACGGCGACATCGGCGCGGCGCGAACAGGATTTCAGCAGCTCGAGGCTGCATTGCGGCAGGAGCGAGCGACGCCGGCGCCCCCAACCGCGACCGCTGCTCCGGCTGCTGGCGCTGTTCCGGCGGCCCCCGACCCCGCGGTTCCGGCGTTTCCCGGGGCGGGGCGCCGGCGCGGCTTTCCGCTGATCGCGCTGATTGGCCTGCTGGTGTTGCTCGCCGCCATCGGTGGCGGCATCTACTACTTCACCGTCGGTCGTTCCGCGTCGGCACTGCAGGCGGGCATCGCGGCGTACTCCGCGGGCGATCGGAATGGGGCGAGGAACCATTTCGCGCAAGCGGTCAAGGACGACCCGAAGGACGCCGATCCGCATATCTACCTCGGGCGTATGGCACGCGACGAGGGCGACGCCGTTACCGCCGTGCGCGAGCTGCAGACCGCCATCTCGCTCGAGCCTAACAACGCGACGGCGCAGCGCGAGATGGGCGCGCACCTGCTCGCGCAGGCGACCGGTCAGCTTTCCGCGGGAAACCTGCCGGGCGCGCTCCAATCGCTGAACCTCTCTCGAAACTTCTACGTCCGTGCCGTTCAGCTGAACCCAACGGACAAGAGCGCGCAGGGGTATCTCGGCTGCGTGCTGATGCGGCTCGGCCGCGTGCAGGAAGCGAACAACTTCTGGCAGCGCGCGGGACCGGGTCCGTGGACCCAATGTCAACCGCTTCCGACGCTGGCCCCGCAGGTGCCGGGGGCTCGGTCGCCGGTGCGGTGATCGAGCTCAGTCACGTCTCGAAAGCGTTCGCGTCGCGGTCGGCGAGCCCGGTCCGCGCGCTCGATGACGTCTCGTTTCGTGTTGCTGCGGGGGAGGTGGCGGGTATCTCCGGACCCGCGGGGGCAGGGAAGTCGACGCTGCTCGCGATCGTGGCCAGCCATCTGCGACCGTCGAGTGGCACCGTTCGAATCGACGGCATCGAGCCCCGTCGGTTCGTCGAGCGAGAGGGGATCGCATATCTCCCCCAGCCGCTCGTGCTCCCGGGGAGTTGGCGGGTATCGGACGCCTTGACGCGGCTGGCTGTCTTGTCGGGCGTCCGGCCGACGTACACGAAGCATCGCGTCGAAGCGGCGATGCGCGAACTCGGGCTCTACGACGATCGGCGGCGGAGACTGCGGTCGCTCAAGGGCGACGCCCGCCTGCGGCTCGGCCTGGCTCAGGCGATTGTCGCGGACCATCGCGTGATCGTACTCGACGAGCCGCTCGATGGCATGAGCGCCGAGTCGCTCGATCGCCTCCGCGAGCTCATCGTTAGGCTGCGCGCATTCGATCGCGCGATTCTCATCGCGTCACGCGATACGGCGGAGCTGCAGCGCATCACCGATCGGGTCACGCTGATCGATCATGGTCGCACGCGGCGTCCGGGTGGACCCAGGCGGGCCACGCCGGCGGACGTGGAGGGCGTCTTCCACATCACGCTGCACCGCGGCGGCGAGCACGTGCT
The DNA here is from genome assembly GCA_036274195.1 of Gemmatimonadaceae bacterium. Lineage (GTDB taxonomy): Bacteria > Gemmatimonadota > Gemmatimonadetes > Gemmatimonadales > Gemmatimonadaceae > JAJKIV01. The sequence goes on from DASUGD010000364.1 coordinate 22,006, forward strand.
GGCCGTGTTTCCAACCGCGATCTCGCTCGGTCGATCGACCTATGCGGTGCGTGTGAGTGGCTTCGCGGCACTCAACCGTGGGCTGCGTGACCTGCTGGATCGTGGAGCCCTGCTCGCTTCCGTGACGCCGGCACACGAAGCGATCGACGCGAGCGCGCTCGCGATGAACGAGGTGGGGATGTGAGAGGTCGGCTGACAGCGTACGCCGGGTACCAGCTGCGCGACTATTTCGCGGGACGTGCGCTGCCGACGCTGGTCGCGACCGGGCTCGTGGCGTGGGCGGTGGCAGCGTTGTGCGGCGTGAGGCTGTCGGACCTCGATCCCGCCGGTGGCATCGACGCCCGCGGCCGGATCGAGGAAGCGTTCGAGCTTCTGCTCGCGGTTTTCGGCTTCGTCGCTGGCGCCGCCGCCGCTCACGGCGTCGTAGCCCGGCATCGAGCGCGCGGGTACGACCGCGTCGTCTTCTCGCGTCCGATCAGCCCTGTTCGGTATTACACGCAGGGCTTCCTGCTCGCCGGAATCGGTGGTGTGGTTCTTGGCACTGTCGGTGCCGAGATCTACACCGTCGCGGTGCATCCGGTGTCGCTGGCGGGTGTGGCGGGGTACGTCGCGCTCGGGTGGTTGCTGGTCGGCGGGCTCGCGTTCCTGCTGTCGACAATTACCGCGCACTATTTGCCGTTCCTGGCCGTCCTTCTTGCTGCCGATCTCGCGCTCGACCACTTCGCGGGTCCGCTGTCCGGGGCCGGGGCGGGCTCGGCGGCGGCGGCCATACAGCTCGTACTGCCGCCCACTCATGTGCTCGTGACGCTTCGTGGAGCGTTTGCGCGGGGGCTGTTCGTCGATCCTCGCGTCCTCGCGTGGCCGGCGGGTTTTGGCGTTGCCTGTATCGTGGCTGCGATGGTTCTTCTCCGGCGCCGTCCCTTCCGCCCATGACCTCGATCGTCTCCCGCCCGATTTCGGTGGACCCTGCCTCGGTGGAGCGCGAGGTCCTGCCTAACGGGCTGACCGTTCTCGTGCGCCGGGATGACTCGGCACCTGTCGTCGCGATCGTCACCCACGTGAAGGCGGGGTACTTCGACGAGACCGACGACGTCGTCGGCATCGCCCACGTGCTCGAGCACATGTACTTCAAGGGGACGCCGACGCGCGGCGTCGGCGTCATCGCCAAGGAAACGAAGGCGAGTGGCGGCTACCTCAACGCCAGCACGATCTACGACCACACGGTGTACTACACGGTGCTGCCGTCGTCCGGGCTGGTTGCTGGCCTGGAGATCCAGGCCGACGCGTACGCCAACTCGGTGATCGACGCTGGTGAGCTCGCGCGTGAGCTCGAAGTGATCATCCAGGAGGCGAAGCGAAAGGCCGACAATCCGCCCGCGGTGACGACCGAGACCCTGTTCGAGCTGCTACACGACCGGCATCGGATGCGACGCTGGCGGATCGGTCGGGAACCCGGCCTTCGCCGGCTCACGCGCGACGACGTCGTTCGCTTTTACCGCAACTTCTACCGGCCGTCGTCGACGATTCTCTCGATCGTTGGCGACATCGACGTCACGGAGGCGCTGCGGCATGTCCGTCGGTTGTATGGCGGCCTGGAACCGGCGCCGGTGATCCGGACGCCCGGACCCGAGGAGACGGGGCATGACGGGTTCCGGTACCGTGAGATCTCGGGCGACATTGCCCAGGCGCAGATCGTATTCGGGTGGCGCACGCCGCCCACGATGCACGAAGACACTCCCGTGCTCGATTTGGCGTCGAACATTCTCGGGTCAGGGCGGGCGTCACGTCTCTATCGCGCGGTGCGCGAGCGCCAGCTCGCCGCGTCCGTGAGCGCCTACAACTACACGCCCACCGAGCTCGGCGTGTTCGTCGTTCACGCCGAGATGCCCGCTGCCTCGGTGGGGGCGGCGTCGGGCGCGATCTGGGACCAGGTGCGCGCCATGCGCGACCAGGGCGTCGCGGTCCAGGAGGTTACCCGCGCGCAGCGCGTGTTCGAATCGAGATGGCTTCGTCACCTCGAGAGCATGGAGGGTCAGGCGACGCACCTGGCCGAGTGGGAGGCGTTAGGCGACTGGCAGCTCGGCGATCGGTACTATGACCAGATCACGAGCGCCACGGCCACCGCCATAACGGACGCTGTGCAGCGCTATCTCACGCCCGACCGGGCGGGATGGGTGGTGCACCGCCCGGCGACGTCCGAGGCGATTGCCGACGATGCGGCGTCGGCAAGAGCGTTGCTCGAAGGCGCACGCGGTGCGCCCTTGCCGGCGCCGGTCGCGGTTACCGAACCCGAGCCAGCGGCGGCGCTGGCGCGTCTCGCGCTCGAGCGTGAAGACGGACCAGTACGCATCTACCGAACGGCGACGGGCGTCCCGGTGCTCGTCAGGCGGCGGGCCGGTGCGCCGATCACACACGTTGGATTCTACGTGCTTGGCGGCGCCGCGACGGAGCCTGCGGGCCTCGCGGGATTGAGCACGCTGCTCGTTCGCACGTCGCTCAAGGGGACCGAGCGCCGCTCCGCGACGGCGATCGCCGAGGAGTCGGAGCTGCTGGGTGCCGTCATCGGAACGAGCGCGACGGCCGATGGCGTTGCCTGGACGATCTCGGTTCCCGCGCCGCGCGCAGTCGCCGCGATCGATCTGCTCGCGGACGTCGTCCAACGGCCGACGTTCCCCGAGGACGCGTTCGAGACGGAACGGACCGTCGCACTGGCGAACGTGGCGCAGCAGCGCGACGACATGTACCGCCATCCGGTGCGTCTGGCGATGCAGGCCGCTTATGGGACGCATCCGTACGCGCGGTCCGTCCTCGGAACAGAGGAAACGTTAGGCGCCATCGATGCCGCGGCATTGCGAGCCTGGCACCGGGACCGGGTGGCGCGTGCGCCGGCGGTGATCGCCGTGGTCGGCGATGGGGACCCGGACGACCTGGCCGCCCACCTGGGTGCAGCGTTCGACAGCGTGGCGGCCGCGACGCCCGAGCTCGTGCCGCCGCCGCAATGGCCGGCGGAGACGGCCGTGCTCGCGGAGTCCCGCGACAAGGCGCAGACTGCGCTGGTGGTTGCCTTCGACGGTCCTGCGCGCCGTGACGAGAATCGGTTCGCGACGTCGCTCATCGCCGGGATCGCGAGTGGGCTCGGTGGTCGCTTCTTCGACGAGCTCCGCGATCGTCAATCACTCGCCTACACGGTGCAGGCGTACGCCAGCGAGCGTCTGCTCGCCGGAACGTTCATCTCGTACATCGCGACGTCGCCGGACCGGGAGGAGGTCGCGCGGCGTGGCCTGCTTGGCGAGTTCGCGAAGCTTCGTGAGAGGGAGGTGACCGCCGAGGAACTGGAGCGGGCGAAGACCTACGCGATCGGAACGCGGGCCATTCGGCAGGAAAGCGGGGCGGCGGTCCTCGGCGAGCTCGTGGATGCGTGGCTCTATGGATCGGGACTGCGCGAGCTGGACGAACACGATGGACGGATTCGGGCGGTGACGGCGACACAGATTCGCGAGGTGGCGCGCCGGTATTTCGTGGAGGAGCGGCGGGTGGAAGGCGTCGTGCGTGGGGTGGCGAAGACCGTTTAGCCCAGCGGGTGGGCACGTTGGTCGAGATCCTCGGCAGTTCGAGATCGTCGTGGCGCGGGGCACGTCGAGATCATCGCGCTGCGGGGCTCGTCGAGCTCATCGTAACGGAGGCGCGGGCACTCGGCTCCGGCGGCCACCGCTCGCGACGTTCGAGCCAACGGGCACTGGGCGCCTCGCTGGGACGGAGTCATCCTGAAGAGGAGCCCAGTGCCCGCGGGCTCCGACGTCCGCGAGCGACGAGCCGCCGGAGCGCAAGCCCGCCGACCAGACAGCGATGCCGACCGGTCGAGCGCCGACCAGGCCACAATGCCGAAGAGCTGTCGACAACCTCACGCCGGTGGCCTAACGATCTTCCCCAGGAACAGAATCGTGCCCGACAGCCGTTCACGAATCGCGAACACGAACGGCCGGTCGATCCGGATCACCTGCGGACCGCACGTGCACGTCACGCCGATCTCCACCGACGTCGCGGCAGCGGCCTCGGTGCCGTCCTCGTGCACGTCCACGAACGACTTCTGCTTCACCCTGCTGATGTACAGCTGGTTCCCGGCCGCGCGCGACATGCGCGTGAAGTCGGCGACATCGCCCTGGAAGGCCAGCCGCATCCCCAACGACTGCAGCGGGTCGTTGAGCAGTGCCTCCCAGCGCAGCGAGAACTTGGGCATGTACAGCTCGACCTCCCGCGGCGCCGCCGAAGCCACCGTCGCCTCCCACGAGTCGGACGACAGCGACGTGATGAGCGTGCCAATCGACTCGCCGGGTTTCGGGAGAAGGATGGTCATCACGAATGCGCCACCGCCGTAGGGCAGCTCCACCACCTGCGCCCCCGCCGTCTCGGCAACGCGGACCGTGTCGGTGCGCCGCATCATGGCAATCGGCGCCGCGGAACCGTCGACCGTCGTGAACTGATCCTGCTTCGTTAGGCGCCGGTCGAATCGGGTCGTCCACGACCCGTTGAAGTAGATCGCGTTGATCAGGTACATCACGACGTCGGCGGGGATCGGGCCGTCGACGATGTTGTCGATCTTGCCGTTGGTGCTCGCCTTCACCCAGTCGTTGATCGTCGGGACGGCGCCGGGCGCGCCGAAATCCAGCGGAGCGACTTTCGCGTCGAAGAACTGCTTCGACTCATCGAGGAAGCTCGTCTCGAACGGAAACCCGTCACGGTACCAGATCGCGTTGGCAACGCGGAAATCCACCGTCCGGTCCAGAGCGCGAAGCATGTCGATCAGTGACCGGTACGAGGCGTTGATCTCCGGGGACGGCTGCGTACCGAAACCGAGCGTCGACCGCATCTCATCGAACGTCTGCCCCGATGCGCCATTCATCGTCATGCCGAGCGCCATCGAGGCACTGAGCGGCGACATGAAGATGTTCGAGGCGGCGCGCGTGCGATCGAGCTCGCGAAGCAGGTTGAACCCGAACGCGTTGCTGGCACCAATGATCGCCTGTTCGCCACTCGAGAGTGTGCGGGGCAGCTCCGTGATCCGTCGCGCACCGTCCGACGGTCCGGTGGCGTCACTGCATGCGGCGACGATCGCGACGGTAGCGAGCAGACCGCTCAGGCGCATACGGCCTCGGAGTGGAGTGTCTCCGCTTAACCCGTTGGCGCGGCGGATCGTCACAGCCACGCGTGGCAACGATG
>DASUGD010000365.1:0-6282 GCA_036274195.1 Gemmatimonadaceae bacterium
CTATCGCGTAATATACTCACCAGTATGTAACTCGCGCCGGATCATGGGAACGAAAGCAATGCGTTGGGAAAGGCGTCCGGACGAACGCCCACAGGAGATCCTCGATGCCGCGCTGGCGGTTTTCGCTGCGCGCGGCTATCGCAACACGCGCCTCGAGGACGTTGGCGAGGCGGCAGGGGTGACGAAGGGGGCGATCTACCACTATTTCGCCAACAAGGAGGACCTGCTCCTCCGCGCCATCGAGCAGCGCAGCGAGGAGGCCTTCGGCAGAATCGAGGAAATCCTCCGTGACAAGACAGCACCGGTGTCCACCCGCCTGCGGCTCGTGGTGCGCCGGTGGTTCGGCTCGGTCTCGAAGGAGCGCCTCGCCGTCGTGACGCTGCTGCTCCAGGGAATCGCCCACGAGGCGCCCGACGCGTTTCGCCGCTGGCTTGCTGGTGGTCCCGTTGCCTCCACGCGGTTGATCGCGACGCTGGTGCGGGAAGGGCAGGCCCGTGGCGAGTTCCGGCCAGACGCCGACGCGGACGTGGCAGCGCGAATGCTGGTCTCGGGTTTGTTGCAGCAAACGGTGTGGCAGCAGTACGCCGAGAGCGTCCCGGGTGTCGGCGTCGCCCAGGAACGACTCGTGGATTCCGCGCTGGAGCTGTTCCTTCACAGCCTCCGCCCGAGCGGCCGAGGCGCCGCGCTTCGGCTCAAGCGGTGACCACATGACCCGCGCGCTCGTCGCCAGTGCGACGATCCCTATTCTACTCGTGAGTATGCAAATTGGAGTGAGCCGGTGACCGCGCCCGCCAGGACTCTCGACGGCGCCGTGCGCCCCGGGCGACCGGTGGAGGTGCTCGCGGCGAAGCCGGTGGCCGAGGCCCGTCACGGCGAGGAGCATCGCTATCTCATCGCGTTCGCGGTCGTGCTGGCGGCGCTGATGCAGGTCATCGACAGCTCGATCGTCAACGTCGCGCTGCCCGACATGATGGGGAATCTCGGCGCCTCGCTCGACGAGATCGCGTGGGTGACGACCGGCTACATCCTCGCGAGCGTGATCATCATCCCGCTCACCGGTTGGTTGGGTCAGCTGTTCGGGCGCAAGCGCTACTTCGTCGGATCCATCATCGTGTTCACCGCCGCCTCGTTCTTCTGCGGCGCGTCGCACACGCTCGGGACGCTCATCTTCTGGCGCATCGTGCAGGGCATCGGCGGCGGCGCTCTCATGACGGTGTCGCAGGCCGTCCTGTTCGAGGCGTTTCCGCCCGAAGAGGCAGGAATGGCGATGGCGCTCTTCGGGGTGGGAGTCATGGTCGGACCGACCATTGGACCGACGTTAGGTGGATGGCTCACCGACAACTACGGCTGGCCGTGGATCTTCTACGTCAACATTCCCGTCGGCATCCTCGCCGCCGTCATGATCGCGGCATACGTGCATGACCGCGCCGACCAGCGGCGCCCCGGCCGCATCGACTACATCGGCATCGCGCTGCTCGCGGTGAGCGTCGGCGCGCTGCAGTACGTGCTCGAGCACGGCCAGCGCGAGGACTGGTTCGACTCCCGACTGATCACGAGCCTGACGGTGAGCGGCATCGTGGGTGGCGCGGCGCTCCTCTGGCGCGAGCTCACGACGAGCGAGCCGGTCATCGACTTTCGCGTGTTGCGGCATCGCCAGATGTGGGTCGGCACGCTGCTCGGTGTCGTGATGGGGATCGGACTCTACGCCATGTCGTTTACGCTGCCCGTGTTCCTGCAGGGCAACCTGCACATGACGGCGGAGCAGGCGGGCATCGCGCTGCTGCCGGGCGCGATCGCCACGGCCATCTCGATGTTCGTCGTCGGGCGTCTCACGAATCGCGTGGACCCGCGAATCCTCATCACGATCGGCGCGCTCATCTTCGCCTTGGCGGCCTGGCAGCTCTCGCTCATCACGGGCGAAAGCGGGAGCGGCGATTTCTTCTGGCCGCTGATTTTCCGTGGAATCGGGCTCGGCCTCATGTTCGTGCCGCTGACGACGATCACGCTCGCCGAGCTGTCGTCGCGCGAGCTCGCGCAGGGCACCGGCCTGTACAACTTTTTCCGTCAGCTCGGCGGTTCCTTCGGCATTGCCGGGATAGCGACGCTGCTATCGCGATACACCGCGCAATACCACGCCGTGCTGGCGGAGCACATCACGAGCATCGACGCGACGAGCACAGGACGGCTCAGGGCGCTGACGCAGGGGATGATGGCGCAGGGGGCGGACCCGTGGACCGCGAGGGCTCGCGCCTATCGGCTGCTGGAGGGCCAGGTCCTGGGGCAGGCGAGCGTCATCGCCTACTCCCGGGTCTACATCCTGAGCGCCGTGATCATTCTCGCGATCATCCCGCTGCTCGTTCTCGTGCGGAAGACCCGAGGCGCTGGCGGCGGACACGCCGTGATGGAATAATCGTCGCAGTGGTTCGGCACTGGTCCCGCCTCAATCCGCACGACAATGCACTCCACCGCGTTCGCTCTTCGTCTGGCCACGGCGCTGCTCGCGATTGGCGTTGTGATACCATCCGGGGTTTTGCCGCAGGCCAGACCCTCCGCGAGCATGCCGCCAGCCCAGCCCCACCTCGGGACGCGCGGCGTGCCCATCATCGAGCGCGACGGGCTCCGCTTCAGGGACCTGAACCGGAGCGGGGCGCTCGACCCGTACGAGGACTGGCGCCTAACGCCCGAGGCGCGGGCGCGCGACCTCGCAGGTCGAATGACGCTCGAGGAGAAAGCCGGCACGATGATGCACGGGACGGCGCGCGGTGTCGGGCCCATGGCGGTGGCCGGGGTCGGGACGAGCTACGATACGGCGGCGAATCGCGCGCTGATCGATGGGGCGAAGGTGACGAGCATGATCACGCGTCTCGGTGGCATGAGCGCGTCCCTGGCGGCGCAGAACAACACCCTGCAGGAGATCGCGGAGCGCACGCGCCTCGGGGTTCCGGTCACCATCAGCACGGATCCGCGCCATCACTTCCAGTACGTGTTGGGCGCGAGCGTTACCGAAGGACAATTCTCGCAATGGCCCGAGCCGCTCGGCTTCGCCGCGTTAGGCGACGCCGCGCTCACGAAACGGTTCGGTGACGTCGCGCGCCAGGAGTACCGCGCGGTCGGCATCCATATGGCCCTGTCGCCGCAGGCGGACCTGGCCACCGAGCCCCGTTGGAGTCGCATCAACGGCACGTTCGGTGAGGACGCCGACCTGGCGGGTCGCATGGTCGGGGCGTACGTCGCCGGCTTCCAGCACGGAGCGCATGGCGCCGACTCCGTCGGCGTCCAGACCGTCGTGAAGCACTGGGTCGGGTACGGTGCGGCCAAGGACGGATTCGACAGCCACAGCTATTACGGGCGGTTCGCCACCTTCCCGGGAAGGAACTTCGAGTATCACGTCCGCCCGTTTCTCCCCGCGCTTGCCGCGGGCGTCGCGGGCGTCATGCCGACGTATTCGATCCTCGAGGGCGCGACGTGGGAGGGCAAGCCGATCGAGCAGGTCGGGGCTGGTTACAATCGCCAGTTGTTGACCGATCTGCTTCGAGGGCGATACGGGTTTCGAGGTCTCGTGCTCACCGACTGGGCGATCACGAACGATTGCAACGATCGGTGTCGCGCCGGGGCGCCGAATGGTCAGCGGCCATCGTTCGCCGACGTCGGAATGCCGTGGGGGGTCGAAGACCAGTCCATGCGCGCGCGCTTCGTTCAAGCCGTGAAGGCCGGCGTCGACCAGTTCGGCGGAACGGAACGCGCGGACATGCTGATCGAGGCCGTTCGAGCCGGGGAACTGACGGAGGCGCGTCTCGACAGCTCGGTGCAGCGCGTTCTGGCCGGGAAGTTCGCCCTGGGCTTGTTCGAGGACCCGTATGTCGAGCCGTCCGACGCCGCCCGCCGTGTGGGTACCAGCGCGTTCCGAGCCGAAGGGCTCGATGCCCAGCGCCGCGCGTTGGTGCTCCTGGAGAACCAGGGCGCGATTCTGCCACTTCGGTCGAAGGGCAACGCCCCCGCGCTGCGTGTGTACCTTCAGGGAATCTCGCCGGAATCGGCAACCCGGCGAGGGTGGTCGGTTGTCACCGATCCCAGGCAGGCGGATGTCGCGATCGTTCGCCTGAGGGCTCCGTTCGAGACGCTGCATCCGCAATACGTCTTCGGCGCGATGCAGCACGAAGGCAGCCTCGCCTTCCGCGATGGTGAGCCGGACTACGAGGCGTTCAAGCAGGTGAGCAGCGTCGTCCCGACGGTCGTGACGGTATATCTCGATCGCCCCGCGATCCTGACGCCGCTCAAGGAACGAGCGCGCGCCCTCATCGCGAACTTCGGCGTCAGCGACGATGCCCTGCTCGACGTGCTGGCGGGACGAGCCAGACCCGAGGGGAAGCTGCCGTTCGAGCTGCCCTCCTCGATGGAGGCCGTCCTGGCCCAGCAATCCGACGTGCCACACGACAGCGCACGTCCTCTCTACCCGTTAGGCTTCGGGCGCCGGTACTGATACGGCGCCCGCGGCTGCACGCGTCGGAGCGCCTATTTCCGCGGCGGCGGAACGAAGCGACGCGACTGTTTCTCGTACGCGTGCGCCAGCGCGAGCACGCGCGCGTCGTCGCCCGGCAGCCCGACGATCGACAGGTTGAGCGCTGGCATCCCATCGCTGCCCATCCCGGCCGGCACCGATACCTCCGGCAGCCCAAGCCAGTTCCCGTAGCCCAGCGGCGTGCGAATGTCCGGCCACTTGTCGACGGCGCGTGGGGCGTTGAATGGCATCGTGGGATACACCATCGCCGCGACGCCGGCCGCGCGCATCGACTCCGCGAGTTTAGCTACGACCTCCGCGCGCGACCGGGCGAAGGACCGTCCGGCCGGGTCGTCGACCATCGGGCGCTCGAGGAGCGGCTCGCATTCCTCGAACGTCGCGGGCAGCACGTCGTAGAACGCGCGGTAGGCCGGGTATCCGAGCCGCACGGCCGCTCGGGGGTCGTCGGTGCGGCCGGCGAAGTAGCGGAACAGGGCGTTCGCGGTAGGCGCGGGCGAATCCGGGTCGACCGCCACGTCGCCACGGTCGCGCGCGGAGGCGGCGAAGGCTTCCCGGTAGTTCACGCGGGTGATGGCAGCGGCGAACGGCTCGGCCGTTGCCCCGGCGGCGCGGAGGTCGCTCACGGCGCGATCCCACGTCGCGAGCGCCTCGGCGGTCATCTGCGCGCGCGGCGCGTGCTCCTCGATGATGCCGAGCCGCACCCCGGCGAGCGCGTCATCGCGGAGGCGTGCGAGCGGCGCACCGTCCCAGGCACTGGTGAGCGCCAGCGGGTCGGACGCATCGGCCCCGGCGATCGCCGCGAGCAGCAGCGCTGCGTCGGCCACCGAGCGCGCGAGCGGTCCGTGCGTGTCGAGATAGGGCCACGTCGGAATGACGCCGGTGCGCGGCACCAGGCCGAACGTCGGTTTCATCCCGACGACGCCGGTGAACTGCGCGGGAATCCGGTTCGACCCCCCGTCGTCGGTGCCTAACGCCGCGAACGCCATCCCGCTCGCGACCGCGACGGCCGAGCCCGCGCTCGACCCGCCTGGCGTGCGGGTCCCGGTCGGATCGTGTGGGTTGAGCACCTGGCCGGTGTGGCTGCTGGTGCCGTTGCCTCGGTAGGCGAAGTCGTCGGCGGCCGTCTTGCCCAGGACGATGGCGCCCGACGCTCGAAGCCGCGCCACCTCGAGGGCATCGCGCCTAACGGGATTCGGGAAAAGGCGTGCCCACTCGGCGCTGGAGCCGGTGGTCGGGAGGCCGGTCATGTCGTAAATCGCCTTGGCGAACACCGGGACCCCGTCGAGCGGCCCACGCAGCCGCCCGGCACGGCGCCGCGCGTCAGCGGCCCGGGCCTCCGCGGGAGCAGTGTCGGCGAGCGCGTCGATGGCGTGCCAGGTATTCCCCGCCGTCTGGCAGCGGTCGAGTGCACGAGCGGTGACTTCGGCGGCCGTCCAGTCGCCACGGCGGAGGCCCGCCTGGTAGTCGGCGGCAGTGCCCTCGAGCGGGTCGCCCCCGCCAGACTCGAGCGCCTGGAGCGGGAGTGGGAGCGCGACGAGCGCGGCGAGCTGCGCAAGGGCTTCGCGACGGCTGGGCGACATCAGTGGCGGACGGGGTCGAAAGGTGGATGACTGGGCGCGACGCCGCGGTTGGCTCGGCGCGACCCGACACACAATAGATGCGAATGGCGCTGCCGGGTCAATGACTGGCCAAGGGCGGAAGGGGTCAGAGTCGAATTTCATCGTTCCAACGCGGCCGCGTTGGAACGATGAAATTCGACTCTG
>DASUGD010000366.1:0-10513 GCA_036274195.1 Gemmatimonadaceae bacterium
CGTTCCGGCTCGTGCGCCAGCATGAGGAGGTTCGGGCAATCGGCGCGGTGGATGCTCACGCCGCGCCCGCGGGTCACGTACCCCACCACGCTGTCGCCCGGGACCGGCTGGCAGCACTGCGCGTAGCGCACCATGAGGCCGTCGGCCCCCTGGATACGAATGCCCTTCGGCGTCCCGCGCATGCGCTCGACGAGCCGCTCGATCGCGGTCGGGCGCGGCTGGTGCTCGGGTGACGTCTCCAGGTCCGGGCGGGCCGCGGCGAGCACCTGTCCGATGTGCAGATCGCCCTGGCCGATGGACGCGATGAGGTGGTTGACGTCGTTCAGGTTGAACGCCTTCGCCGCTTTCTCCAGGTCGGCGTCGTCGAGCTTGGGGAGCCGGCGTCGCTTGAGCTCACGCTCGAGGATCTCGCGACCGAGCTTGGCGGAGGTCGCGTGCTCCTCGTGCCGGAGCCACTGGCGGATCTTGTGGCGCGCGCGGCCGGTCCGCACGTGGGCGAGCCAGTCGCGGCTCGGCCTCGCGTTAGGCGAGCGAATGATTTCGACCGTCTCGGAGTTCTTGAGCTGGCGCGAGAGCGGCGCGATGCGGCCGTTGACCTTCGCCCCCGAACAGTGCAGGCCGATCTCGGTGTGCACGGCGAACGCGAAGTCGATCGGCGTCGCGCCCTTCGGCAGCTGGATCACGTCGCCGGTCGGCGTGAACACGAAGATCTCGTCCTGGAACAGGTCGAGCTTCAGGAACTCGAGAAACTCGTCAGGCGTTTTCGCGTCGAGCTGTACCTCGAGGACCTGCCGGAACCAGGCGAGGTGCCGGTCCAGCTCGTCCGACGACTTGCTCCCGTCCTTGTAGAGCCAGTGCGCCGCGATGCCGAATTCCGCCGTGCGGTGCATCTCGCGCGTGCGGATCTGGATCTCGAAGAGCTGGCGCGCGGGGCCGAACACGGTCGTGTGCAGCGACTGGTAGCCGTTGGACTTCGGCTGCGCGATGTAGTCCTTGATGCGCTCCTGGAGCGGCGTCCAGCCGTCGTGGATCACGCCTAACGCGTGGTAGCAGTCGGGGACGCTGTTCACCAGGACGCGAATCGCGAGCAGGTCGTAGATCTCATCGTACGGCTTGTCGCGCTTCTGCATCTTCTTGAAGATCGACCACAGGTGCTTCGGGCGCCCGGTGACGTCTACGTCCCTGATGCCCGCAGCCTTGAGCGATCGCTCCAGCGGGTCGCGCATGCGCGCAATGAGATCTTCGCGCTCGCCCCGCTTCTGTGCGACGAGCTTCGCCAGCGTGCGATAGTCGTCCGGCTCGAGATGCTTGAACGCCAGGTCCTCGAGCTCCCATCGCATCTTCGCCATACCGAACCGGTGCGCGAGCGGCGCGTACAGGTCCCGCGTCTCCTGCGCGATCCGGCGGCGCTTTTCCGGCGCCAGCCAGTCGAGCGTCCGCATGTTGTGCAGACGGTCTGCCAGCTTGATCAGGATGACGCGAACATCCTTCGCGATCGACAGGAGCAGCTTGCGGTAATTCTCGACCTGACGTTCCTGCGTCGAGTTGAGCGGGAGATTCCCGATCTTCGTCAGCCCGTCGACGATCTGGGCAATCTCCTTCCCGAACTCGCGCTCGACGTCGGCGACGGTGACGGCCGTGTCCTCGACAACGTCGTGGATCAATCCACTCGCGACGGTCACCGAGTCGAGTTGCAGGTCGGCGAGAATGCGCGCGACCTCGACGCAGTGCGAGACGAACGGCTCGCCCGACAGGCGAGTCTGCCCGGCATGCGCGCGCTCGCTGTACTTGTAGGCGCGCAGCAGCAGGTCCTGGTCGAGCCCCTCACGCAGCGGCGTCGATGGGCTCGTCCAGCCCGGGATCGTGATAGGGGTGGGAGCGGTGGAGGTCATCGACGCGTCACAGAAGTCCCGCTTCGGCGAAGCTCATGTACCGGCCGCGGCCGATGATCACGTGGTCGTGGACGGGAATGTCCAGCAGTCGACCCGCCGCCGCGAGCTGCTCGGTCACCACTCGGTCGTCCGGTGACGGCGTCGGGTCACCGCTCGGGTGGTTGTGCACGAGTATCACCGCGGCTGCGCGCTCGGCGATCGCTTCGCGAAACACCTCGCGCGGATGAACCAACGAAGAGTTGAGAATGCCTCGCGTAACGGTCACGTCGCGTTCCAACCGGTGCTGCGAGTCGAGCACCGCGACGTGAAACTCCTCCACCGGCAAATCCTCCAGTCGCGGCGAGAACACCGCAAAAACGTCCCGTGGCGACCGCATGGGGGCGCCGTCCTCACGCTCCTCACTCGCGGCGCGCCGACCCAGTTCCAGCGCGGCGTGCACCGCGATCGCGCGCGCCGATCCGATCCCCGCGAGCTTCGTCAGCGCCGCGACCGGCTGCCCAGCGATTCGGCGCAGCGAGCCGTCTGCCCATGCAAGCACCTCGTGAGCCAGCCCGAGGGCGGATCGCCCCGCCCCACCGCTCCCGACGATGATCGCGAGCAGCTCGGCCGAGCTCAGCGCATGAGCACCGTGGGCCTTGAGCCGTTCTCGCGGGCGCTCGCCACGCGGCAACTCTCGAATACTAAGTCCTTTCGGCGCATTCTGTCGAGCGCCGGCGCTCACATCCAGCGAAGACCGCACGGAGAACCCCGAGGGTTTGAGATCCTCCATACGTACTCGACACGCCGTCATGGACCGCCATCCGTCGAACGCCGCGACAGGTATCCGCGTGCGATGGGGCGCCATCGGCGACCCACACGATGCGACGACCCCCCGACCGGTTGCTACGACACCGTTCGGGGGGCTCGCCTCCCAATGGTATGGTGAGGAATGGTGCCGACGTCAGGGCTTGGGGCGATTCCTCATTTGCGCGCGCATGTCCGCGAGATTCTTGTCGAATACCTTCTGCTGGTCCGCGGTCAGCACGTTGCGCACGGCGGCGTATTCCTTCTGCATGACTTCCATCCGCTTCGCGCGCGCGGCCGAGTCGGGCGGTGTGCCCTGCTGCATCGGCGGCATCTCCGCCCGGTACGCCTTCTGGATCGAGTCGACCGACGCCTGCTGTTTCGCGTCGAGCGTGATTCCCTGCATCAGGCGCTGCATGCCGCGGCCCTGTCCGCCCTGACCGCCGCCGGCCTGCGCGTACGCGGCTGGCGCGGCGAGCGCCATCATGCCAACGAGCGCTGCGATTCGCGTGAGCTTCATGAGTGCATCTCCGAAGTTCAATGTCGTCGAGGGAGTTCTCTTAGAACCCCCTAAACCAAACCGTGCGACATAAACCGTGAATAACAAGCGACCTAGAGATTGGCGCCGTGGCACTTCTTGAACTTCTTGCCGGAACCACACGGACACGGGTCGTTCCGCCCGACGTTCGACCAGTCGCCGGTGGTGTTGGCGGCGCCGGGGACGCCTGGCGCGTTCGCGGTCGGGTTCAGTGACCGCGCCCGTCCGGCGCCCACGACCACCGGGTCCTGTCGCGCCGTCGCCTTCTTCTTTGGCGGTTCGGCCGGACCCACGTCCATGACCTTCTCGTCGCCGTCCGGGCCGGCCGTCGCGCCGTCGCCGTTCTCCGTCCCATGAGCGCTGGCCACCGGCTCTTCCTCCGGAATGTCTTCGAGGATGCCTAACGCGTTGTAGCGCTTCGTCGGCTTGCGGGGCGCCTCGGCCTGGCGGGACTTCGACCCGTCGCCGTTGCCGCCCGACGGCTGACCATATTCGCCGGGCTGCGGCTGCTGGAAGACCAGCTGCGCGCGGAAAAAGCGCTCGGTGAACGTGTTGTAGATGTCGTTCATGAGATCGACGAACATCGAGTACGCCTCCTGCTTGTACTCGATGAGCGGGTCCTTCTGGCCCCACGACCGGTAGTGGATCGCGTTGCGGAGCTGGTCGAGATCGTAGAGGTGGTCCTTCCACTTCTCGTCCAGCACGTTCAGCATGACGAGCGACAGCAGCCGGCCCGAGAAGCCATTGCCTTCCTCGTCCTTCACTCGGTCCAGCTCTTCGAGCTTGGCGGCGAACTGGCGCCGGCCCGCCTCGATCGACGCGGCACGGGCACCGTCAACCGTCGTCGGCGGATCGTTCCCCTCGAACTCCGGGACCGTGAGCAGGTAGTGCATCAGCATTTCCTGCTTGAGCAGCGACAGGTCCCACGCCTCCTCGGACTCCAGATCGCCCAGACGGTCCTCGACGCGCTTCGTCAGCGCCTTGTCGACCATCTTCAGCGCTTCGCCCTTCAGCTCCTCGCCGCCCTCGAGCGCGAAGGACCGCAGCGAGTACACCACTTCGCGCTGCTGGTTCATCACGTCGTCGAAATCGAGCAACCGCTTTCGCGACTGGAAGTTCTGCAGCTCGACGCGCTTCTGTGCCTGCCCGATCGATCGCGTGATGAGCGGGTGTGTGAGCACCTCACCTTCCTGCGCGCCCATCCGATCCATCAGCTTCGCGATGCGCTCGGACCCGAACAGTCGCATGAGGTCATCTTCGAGCGACAGGAAGAACTGCGACGCCCCCGGATCTCCCTGACGGCCCGAGCGCCCGCGCAGCTGCCGGTCGATGCGGCGCGACTCGTGGCGCTCCGAGCCGATGATGTGGAGCCCGCCGTCCTCGATGACGTCCTCGAGCTCGTTGTCGGCGTTCTTGCGCTTCGATGGCTTTGGCTCGGTGACGCCGGGGCCGAGTTTGATGTCGGTGCCTCGGCCGGCCATGTTGGTCGCGATCGTCACGCCGCCGGGCTGGCCTGCCTGCGCGACGATCTCCGCTTCACGCTGGTGGTACTTCGCGTTCAGCACGTTATGCGGAATCCCGGCGCGCTTGAACATGCGCGACAGCGTTTCCGACACATCGACGCTCACCGTCCCGACGAGCACCGGGTAGCCCAGCTTGTGCAGGCGCTCGGTCTCCTCGAGGATGGCGTTGTACTTCTCACGCCGGGTCTTGTAGACGAGATCGTGCCGGTCGTCGCGGATCATCGGCTTGTTCGTCGGGATGACGGCGACCTCGAGGCCGTAAATCTGATGAAATTCGGACTCCTCGGTTTCCGCCGTACCCGTCATGCCCGCGAGCTTCTCGTACATGCGGAAGTAGTTCTGGATGGTGATCGTCGCGAGCGTCTGCGTCTCGCCCTTCACCTGAACCCCTTCCTTCGCCTCGACGGCCTGGTGCAACCCCTCTGACCACCGCCGCCCGGGCATCGTGCGGCCGGTGAACTCATCGACGATGAGGACCTGGCCTTCCTGAATGACGTAGTTGACGTCCTTTTCGTACAGCGCGTGCGCGCGGAGGAGCTGATGCACGATGTGGAGCCGCTCACTCTTCATCGCGTACTCGCGCTCGATCGCCTGGCGGGCGTCGATCTTCGCCTGCGGGTCCATCTCGTGGTCGTGCTCGATCCGATGGATCTCGCTCGAGATGTCGGGCAGGACGAACGCCTCGTGGTCGTTAGGCGACATCTCGTCCACGCCCCGGTCCGTGAGGTGCACGGTGTGGCCCTTCTCGTCGAGCACGAACAGGAGGTCGTCTTCGATGTCGCGATACTGCTGCTTGGCCGGCGGGAGCTTGCGGTCGGCGATGTGCTCCAGCTCCATCTTTTGCACGAGCTGCTTCACCCCCGGTTCCTGCAGCACCTTCATCAACCGCTTGTTCTTCGGCGCGCCGAGCTGCGCCTTGTAGAGCAGCAGCGCGGCCTTGTCCGTGTCCCCGGCCTCGAGCGCGCGCTCGCCCTCCCCCACGAGCTGGTTGGCGAGGTCGGTCTGACGTCGCACGAGGCGCGCGACCGCCGGGTTGTGCTGGCCGTACTCGGCGTCGGTGTCGTTGCCCACCGGGCCCGAAATGATGAGCGGCGTCCGCGCTTCGTCGATCAGGACGGAGTCCACCTCGTCCACGATCGCGAAGATGTGGCTCCGCTGCACGCGCTGATCGAGCGCGACCACCATATTGTCGCGCAGGTAGTCGAACCCGAACTCGTTGTTCGTGCCGTACGTGATGTCGCACTCGTACGCTGCCCGGCGCGCCTGCGTACCCGGCTCGGTGTCGTCAATGCACCCGACGGTGAGGCCAAGATAGTTGTACAGGTGCCCCATCCACTGCGAGTCGCGGCGAGCCAGATACGAGTTGACCGTCACCAAGTGGGCGCCGCGCCCCGGAAGCGCGTTGAGGTAGAGCGGCAGCGTCGCGACGAGCGTCTTGCCTTCGCCCGTCGCCATCTCCGCGATCTTGCCGAGGTGCAACTCGATACCGCCCATGAGCTGCACGTCGTAGTGGATCATGTTCCACTCGAGCTCCTGGCCGGTGACCATCACCTTCGTTCCGACGAGGCGGCGGGCGCCCTCGCGCACCGTCGCGAACGCCTCGGGCAGAATCTCATCGAGCACTTCCGCGATCGTCTCGCGCAGCTTCGCTTCGACACCACCGCGGCCGTCCGCGCCACTCAGCTCGTTGTCGACGCGCTCCCGCTCCGTGGGATCGCTCGTCGTCCGTTTCGCGAGCTTGAGGCGCGCGACCTCTTCCTCGAGCTCGTGGGTGCGCTCACGGATGATCGAGCGGAACTTCGCCGTCTGCCCGCGGAGCTCCTCCTCGGAGACACCCTGCAGCCGTGCGTAGTGCTCGTTGATCTCGTCGACGATCGGCTGGATGCGTCGCTTTTCGCGTTCGTGGCGGGTCCCGAAGACCTTGCCCAATACGCCTTTCAGCATGCGTTCCTCTATCGATACAGCCCGTGCGAGCCGATGTATTCGGCTACGGAGTCGGTGACGAACCCGTGGATCGACCGCCCAGACCGCACGCGGTCCCGAATCTCGGTTGATGAAATGTCGATGCGACGAGTTGGGATGAAGGCAACGCGTCGCGCTAGCTCGGCATCCATCTCTGCCCTCTCTGAATCACCGCGGCGCAGCACCGCCAACGTCGCGAGCTCGAGAATGGTGTGCGGTTGTCGCCACTGCCCGAACGTCGACAGCACGTCCGCCCCCACCAGAAGAAACAGTTCCGCCGACGGAAAACGCCGCGAAAAAACCTCGAGCGTATCGACCGTGTAAGATAACCCCTCCCGGTCGACTTCGACTGAATCGGCTTCGAGCCGTGGGTCATTCCCCACCGTCAACCGTACCATCGCCAGGCGGTCCTCGGCGGGCGCGGTGGTTCGGTCTGCCTTCAGCGGCTGTGAGGCGGCAGGGACCAGCACGAGCCGGTCCAGCGCCAGGTGCTCGTAGGCGTCAGAGGCGGCGAGCAGGTGACCAACGTGGGGCGGATCGAACGTCCCGCCGAAGATCCCAAGCCGCACCGAGCGGTCAGGAGGACGTGGGCTTCGCGACCGTCGCCGGCGGCGGCGGGCCGCAGATCGATCGGACCTCGCTATCGCCCGGGTATTTCTGGTGAAGCGTCGTGCACGCGTCCCGCGCATCGTCACGGTAGTTGATCGATCGGTAGACCTCGACGAGCCGGAGGTACGACTCACGAGCATGGTCGGTCTCGGGGTAATTCTTGATGACGTCCTTGAAATACAGGATCGCCGAGTCCGGCGCCTTACGCCGCGCATAATGGACGCCGGTCAGATAATCCTTGGTCGCCAGCCATTCCAGCATGTGCTGAACACCCTTCTCGGCCTGCGGAGCGAGCGGTGAATCGGGGTAGAGCTCCAGCAGCGACCGATACGTCGCCAGCGCTGTCTGACCGTACTGAGAGTCGAGCGTGGGCTTGCGCCACATTTTCGCGTACTGCGTCGCCTCCGCCAGCACGGCGTCGTCGGCGATGGAATCGTCCGGGAAATTCTGGTTCAGCCGGGAATATCCCTGGGCGGCGAGCAGGTGCTCACCCTTCCGCGCATGTGCGGTCGCGAGATACCAGTACGAGAGCGGAAGCAGCGTATCGCGAGCCGGAAGGTCGAGCGTGAGCCGCTCGAACGCCTGGATCGCATTGTCCCAGTGCCCTTTCTTGTATTGGAGCGTGGCAGCCGCGTACAGATCCGCGTTGTTCTTGAACTTGCTGAGCTTGAACGCCGGGGCGCACGCGGCGAGCGCGACGAGCGCGACGAGCGCGACGCATGTTCCCCGGGCGATTCGTGGCCTAGTGGACAGGTACATAACGGGTAAGTTACCCGGCAAGGTGATTCGGGTTCGCCCCGATACCGCGACCGCGAAGCCACCCGGCTCCGTCGACCCTCGAGGCAGCAAGCCCGTAACATAACCACGCGGAGTCGCGCTACGCGCGGGCCGGGACCGCTTATCTCGCGAGAACCGAGCGAAAATACTCGATCGTGCGGGCAACACCGTCCCGCAGGGACACGGCCGGTTCCCATCCGAGCATTTCGCACGCCCTGCGAATGTCAGGCTGCCGAACTTTCGGGTCGTCCACTGGCAACTCGCGCTCGACGATCGTCGAGCTCGTGCCCGTCAGCTCAATGACGAGCTCGGCGAGTTGCCGCACCGTGAACTCTTTGGGGTTGCCGATGTTCATGGGGTTGTTGTCACCACGCATGAAGAGTCGGTAGATCCCTTCCACCTCGTCTGCGACGTAACAGAAGCTGCGCGTCTGCGACCCATCCCCGTAGATGGTGAGCGGCTGGCCGGACAACGCCTGGACGATGAAGTTGGACACCACCCGGCCGTCGTTAGGCCTCATGCGCGGCCCGTACGTGTTGAAGATCCGCACGATCCGCGTGTCCATGCCGTGGTAGCGATGGTACGCCATCGTCATCGCCTCGGCAAAACGTTTCGCCTCATCGTACACGCCGCGAGGGCCGATCGGGTTCACGTTCCCCCAATACGACTCCGTCTGCGGATGCTCGAGGGGGTCGCCGTAGACCTCCGACGTCGACGCCAGGAAGAACCGCGCGTTTTTTGCCAGCGCGAGGCCAAGCGCGTTATGCGTTCCGAGCGCGCCGACCTTGAGCGTTGCGATGGGGTACTCGAGATAGTCGACTGGGCTCGCGGGCGACGCGAAATGCAGAACCCCGTCGAGCGGGCCCGCGACGTACGTGTAGGTCGAGATGTTGTGCCGAACGAACTCGAACTGCTCGTTGCCCACCAGATGGGCAATGTTGTCCGGGTTTCCGGTAAGGAAGTTGTCGAGCCCGATCACTGAATGGCCGTCGGCGAGGAAGCGGTCGCACAGGTGCGACCCCAGAAAGCCTGCGGCGCCGGTGATGAGGACTCTCATGCGCGGTCCCTCCCGCGCCCCAGCGAGTAGTACTCGAACCCGAGCGACTGCATCTTGGCGATGTCGTAGAGATTGCGGCCATCGATCATCACCGGGCGCCGCAGCGCCGCCTTGATCCGCGCGAAATCGGGGTGGCGGTACTCGTTCCAGTCCGTCACGACGACCAGCGCGTCAGCGCCGGGCAGCGCGTCGTAGTTCGACTCGGCGAACTTGATTCGATCGCCGAGCCGTCGCTTCGCCTCGTGCAGGGCGGCCGGGTCGTGGGCCGTGATCGTCGCGCCCGCGGCCAGCACATCGTCGATCAGCGCGAGCGCAGGCGCTTCCCGCATGTCATCCGTCTGCGGCTTGAACGCCAGGCCCCATATCGCGATGTGGGCACCGCTCATCGAGTCGCCTAGCGCGCACTGGAGCTTGTCGAACAGCCGATGCTTCTGACGGTCGTTTGCCTTCTCGACAGCCTCCAGGACGCTGAGACGAGAGCCGGCTTCGCCCGCGGTGCGCACAAGTGCTTTTACGTCCTTCGGAAAGCACGAGCCGCCGTAACCAGGTCCCGGGAACAGGAAGGACGGTCCGATGCGCGCGTCGCTGCCGATTCCCTTCCTCACGAAATCGACGTTCGCGCCGACTTTCTCGCAGAGATTTGCGATCTCGTTCATGAACGAGATACGTGTGGCGAGCATCGCGTTCGCCGCGTACTTGGTCATCTCCGCGGACGGAATGTCCATGAAGATGATCGGCTTCCCGGTCCGCACGAACGGCGCGTACAACTCGGCCATGACGCTGCGCGCGTGATCGCTATCCACGCCGAGCACGACGCGATCCGGCTTCATGAAGTCGTCGACCGCCGCGCCTTCTTTCAGGAATTCGGGATTGCTCACGACGTGGAACGGATGCTTCGCGTGCTTCGCGACGCAGTCCGCGACCTTGGCCGCCGTCCCCACGGGGACGGTCGACTTCGTGACGACGACCATCTCGCGCTTCATCGCCTTGCCGATCTCCTCGGCGACGGCGAGCACATGCCGGAGATCGGCCGAACCGTCCTCGCCCGGCGGCGTCCCGACGGCGATGAACGCGACTTCACTGCGGCCGATCGCGTCCTGGACGTCGGTGGTGAACTGGAGCCGGCCGGCCGTCTGATTGCGCTCGACGAGGTGCTCCAGCCCCGGCTCGTAGATCGGCAGGATGTTCTGCTTCAGCCGGTCGATCTTCGAGGCGTCGACGTCCGCGCCGACGACCTGGTTGCCCGTCTCGGCCAGACAGGCGCCGACGACCAGCCCGACGTATCCCGTTCCAACGACGGCAATGTTCATGGACGATCAGTAGGCGAAGCTGGCGGCGGACTTGAGCGCCGAGATCGACAACACCCGCGCCT
>DASUGD010000367.1:0-3231 GCA_036274195.1 Gemmatimonadaceae bacterium
CGAGTCGACGATCGGATTCATCACGCGTGGAGCGATCGACGCACCCAAGTAGTAACCGACGCTAAACGCTCCTGCAGCGAGCGCGTAGGGCGACGATGCAGCGGCACCAATCGCCGTAAGCAATTCGCTCCCACCGAACAGACCTCCCAATTCCCCAGCCCCGATCGCGGCGGCTCCGGCCGTCGTGCCCTGGGGGTCCACGAGGTTGACTGGATCGTTACCTGCGTACACGTATAGATTCGTACTGTCGCCGTCGAACAGGATCGGATCTTTGCTCACCCACCGGCCGATGCTGGGATCGGCGCGTAGGCGTTTCAAAGGGGGTGTCCGGTTCCAGGCCGACAGTGGGCGGCGGTCGCAGAGGGGAGGGCGCGAGCTTCGGGCCGGGGCCACGAGAGGGGCGGCGGTGCTCGTCGCCGGCTTCGGCCGGCTTCGGGCGGAGTTCCGCGGATCCGGTGTGGTGCATGGCGCAGCCCCCGGTGCGAACCCTCCTCTGTGTTTCCGTCAGTGCTCCTCGAACAGCCCCATCTGGCCGGACCGTTCGTAGTGTCGTCGACGCAGCACGCGGCTCTGCCAGAACGGCGGATCGCGAGCCGGCGCGCGGGGCGGAGGCTCGGTGGGTTCGCCGATATGTCGGAGGAAGCGGGCGACGTTCTTGGTGTCGGTGACGAGGGCGAGCAGGCGCATGCGTCCGCCGCAGCGGGGGCACGTTTCGACGTCGATGCCGAACGTCCGCTTCAGGAGCTCGGCCCAGGGGCGGTAGCGCGAGCCGGTCGTCTCGCAGGGAGGCGGCGGGGCGCACGAGTCGGGCGCGCCAGCGTGCGCGTGGTCGTCCGCGCTCGGCGTGGGCTTCGGCACGATGAGCGGGCGCCACTTGGAAGCGGACGCGAGCACGCCCGCGTAGCGGATCGTATGGAAGCGCGGCGGCGGGACGGTGGCTGCAAGCCGGCAGAGCAGGGATAGCGGGTCGAGGTCGATGGCGACGGTGCCGTCGCTGAACGGCCTCTTGAGCGCGATGCGCACGAGGCCGTCGGGGCCGGGGAGGAGCCGCTCGGTGGCAAGCGGCGGCCGGAGGATGTACTTGAGGAGGGCTTCGCGTCCCTTCTCGTCGTCGGCACCGGCACGCGTAGCGGCGTGCAGGCTGAAGCCGAGCTCGCGGACGGAAAGCGGCGCGGTGATGGTCACGCCGGGGCGCCCGTCGAACGTTATCTCGACGGGTCGGCGGCGGAGTTCGGGGCCGGCGGGCGCGAGACCAGAGACGGCTGCGGCCGCCAGCTGGGCGAGCGCCGGCTCGCGCTCGGCAAGAGCGTCGTCGACGCGGAGGACTGCATCGGCGTCGATGTGGATGACGTTGCGACGCTCGAGGTACGCAAGGATGCGCGCGCGGGCGACCTGGAGCGCGTCGGCCACGTCAGTGGTCGAAAGTCGGGGAAGAACCCGGAACTCGAGACTGCCGTCCGCGGCCGTGGCGTACACGCCGTCCAGGAAGACGACATGTAAGTGCGGATTCAACTTCAAGTCGGAGGAGGCGCGTTGCACGACGACGACGGCGCCGCCCTCGACGCGCTCATGCGTATCGGCGCGGAGGCGGCGCCGGTACCAGCCGAGGATGGAGTCGGCGAAGATGCGCGCGACGGCACCGAGGAGTTTGCCGTCGAAGCCGAGCCGACCGCGGAGCTCGTATGGAAGCGTCAACACAAATTGTCGGATCGGAACGACTGGCAGCACGTGCTCCACGAGATTCGCGGCGCACTGACACATTCGGCGGCCCATGCAGGAAGGGCAAAATCCGCGGCCTTTACAGCTAAACGCAACAAGGTGTTGCTCATCGCACGCGGCGCATTTCATCCGCGCGAAGCCGCGACAGAGCAGGCCGCAGTCGAGGTAGCCATCAAACTCACGGCGCACGAATAGCGGCAGCGCCGCTCCCTCGAACCCCGCAGCGACGGCGGCGTACAGCGTCTCGACGTTGTCCCGGACGACCGCGTACAGCGTGGTCGTCTCCGGCCGGTGGCGCTGGTAGGCACCGAGGGCCTTGCCGTCGAGCGGAACCGCGGGGAGCCCCACCCCGGCCGGACAGAGCTAGCAGCGTGCCGGTCCTAGGCTGCGCGAGTGCGCGAGAATTCGAAACGAGTGGCCCTGGCGACCGCGATCTTCGCCATGGCGACTGCCAACAGGCCATACGCGCACGAGGGGCGCTCCTTCAACGGGAACCAGCGGTCGGACACGCTCCGTGCGTTGCAGCCCACCGGTGCTAGGGTACGCGGTCGCGACGAGGAGAATCATCGTGATCCGGTCCAATACCCCGCAGTCCGGTCCCGTATCAGTCGCTCACTACGCGCTCCTCGAGGCCGCGAAAGACGCGGCGGTGGCCGGACACGCGCTGCTTCTAGCACGTGCGGCCGTAGAGGATCCCGACATCAACGCGAACCACGCACGTGCAACTGCCGCGTTGGCGGGGCGCGCGCCGAGCGACATCGCGCAGTTGGTGGCAACGTTGAGAGCCGCGAATGCAAGCTTCGCTTTGCGCCCTGTCGCGACAGTCCAGACGCCGATATCAGTACCTTTCCCAGCGCTCGAACGAGTCCTCGAGTTGCTCGTTGGTCGCCTCGCGGAAGAACAGGTCCGGCGCAGTCCCCCGAAGTCACCGCGGCCGGAGACTGAACGTGAATTCTTAGTACGTGAGAAGATCACCCTGGACGCCGACGATCCCGGTCCGGAAGAGGTCGATGCAGCCGGCAAAGGCATTTTCGCGATGCCGGTCTGCGATGTGAGGAGTGTAAGCCACGGCGGCACAAAAACCGGTGGCAGCATGGACATCACGTCGGCGTACTTTTTGGATCCAGTTGCGGGCCAGCTGCATCGACAGGAAAGCCATGCCCTGCTCGACCACACGCTGAACAGCATTTCGCGGGATCTCACGGCCGCCCAGCGACGGAAAGTCGAACGCGCCGAGCGGCTCCTGCGCGAAGTGATCGACGAGACCGGACAAGACGCGGTCGCCTCGGACGCGCTCACCGTAAGGGTTTTGCGCGGTGTCGTTCTCGCGCTCGATGAAGAACTGGGATTCCCGTTCGCGTCTCACACGCGATTCGTGCGCATTATCACTGGCCGGCTCATGGAGCTGAGCGGCCTTGTGCAGCAACGCGCTGGGGGGCGCATTCGGGTGAACGACGCTGCTCGGGACAAGAGAGTGGCGCGCGCGTGCGACCGGTACACGGCGAGGACGGG
>DASUGD010000368.1:0-25233 GCA_036274195.1 Gemmatimonadaceae bacterium
GACGCGACGCGCGAGGTGATGGAGCAGACGATCGCGTTCGTTAGGCGCGACCTCGCCGGCGTTTCAGGCCGCGATTCATCGAGGGGTCCCTGAGGCGACGGCGGCGGGCCACGTGCAGATGCGCGACTTTGCCAAGGCGGTGCCGATCTATGCGGACCTCGTCGCCGCACGGCCGGACGACGCGCGGCTTCGCCTCTCGTACGGCGAGGCGCTCCTCGGCAACGCCCAATACACCGAGGCGTGCGGTGAGCTCGAGAAGCTGAAGGGCAAGGGCCTCGGGCCGCGCGATCTGGGGCTGCCTGCTGCGCGTGCGTGCATGTTGAAGGGGGACGCCGACGCCGCGATGACGTGGCTCAAGACGATTCCGACGCGGTTCCTGCCGCCGGATGTGCAGGACGAGGCGGTATTCGCGCCGCTCAAGACTCGTGAGGACTTCCGAGCGCTGTTTCCCGCGCGGTAAAGTCGCGAACAGCGACTGGTAATTGGTTTGGTTACTGGTACGGGTTACAGGTTATCGAACCCTCGGGATGCTTGGCTCAGCGCGAGGAGCATCCCGAGGGTTCAATAACCAATTACCATTTCCAGTAACCTGTTACCAGTTCTTCTGCGCCGTTCAGTTCCCGGGCGAATACTGTCGTTCGATGTGCCCTTTGAGCTGGTTCGGGTAGAAGTACACGTCGCGAAGGTTGCCGGTCGCGTAGCGCTCCGCCTGATCGTTGAAGTGCTTCGACTTGGGATCGCCGCTCTCGCCGCCGGCGGTCACGGCGCGCGCGCGAACGCTGTCGCCAAACTCCACCACGGCAACGAAGCTGTTGCCGCTCGTGCCGTACCACTTCTTCGTGTTCGGGTACGGGCGCGCGCCGAACGACGCCAGCGACCCCCATCGCGATGAGGTAAACGGGACCGGGATGCTCGCGCCGGCGTCGTCGAAGTGTGGCGTTATGTCGTCGTTCAGGCGCTGGAAGCGGTTGATGTTCCCCCACGGCGTTTTCCACGAGCCAAAGTCCGCCGTGAGCGAATCCGACGCGGCGGCAAGCGCGTCGAGCAGCTGCGCCGGCGTCGTGCGCTCCGCAATGTACGTATCGACGTTCATGCTCTCCTCACTGGCGTCGAGCCGCACACGCCGGGTGATCTCGTCGCCCCAGAACACTGCGAGCGACGTAGGAGCCGACGTAGCCGACCACCGTCTGTCCCATTTCCTGAGCGAGTCGATCTGCTCCGCCAGTTTCGCCCTCACCGGATTTCCGGCGGGTGTCCTGTCGTACGCCTGCACGAGAGGCGGCAGCAGCACGTCGAACGCCGTGAGGTAGCTGTCGAACGCGGCGGACAGGAGACCGCCTAACGTGAAGTCCTTCCGGCCATCGAGCACGCGGATGGCGTGAATGCCGCGCGCGTTCTCACCGCCCGCGTCCACGTACAGCGGGTAGCTCTTCTCCTTCGGGCTGTCGGGCCCGGCCGCGGAATAGGGCCAGTCGTTCGTGTTGAACACCCAGCCAGTCGTCGGGTTGTGGACGAAGGGGCTCTCCTCGACCGACATGAGCGCCCCCCACTCGGTGGCTGGATTGCTGCCATCCACCGGCTTCGACCAGTCGAGCTTCGGGTCGCGCTTCGGGATGAAGTTCGCGTGGAAGTACGCGATGTCGCCGTCGGCGCTGGCGAAGATCGTATTGTTCGACGAGTTCGTGTGCAGGTCCATCACCTTGCGGAACTCGGCATAGCTCTTCGCCTTCGTGCGGCTGTACGACTGCGTCAGCGCCTTCACCGGCTCCTCCATGAGCCTAACGCTGATCCACTTGCCGTCGGCACTGCGGACGATCGGGCCGTGATGCGTCCGGTACACCGTAAATTCTTTCTTCGCCACCCCGGTCGCCGACTTGTACGGGACCGTGATCGTCTGCGATACGACCGGACGCAGCTCCTTGCCATACCGATAGAACAGGCTGTCGCCCCTCTTCACGATCGATTCGGCGTACTCGTCGATGTTGTCGACGCTGCTCGACGTGTGCATCCAGCCGACGCGATCGTTGAAGCCCTGGTAGACGAAGAACTGGCCCCACGTCACGGCCCCGTAGGCGTCGAGTCCCTCGTCGCTGGAGACCTGTAGCTCCGAGCGGAAGAAGAACGACGTATGCGGGTTGATGAGCAGCAGTGCGTGCTTGTTCGTCGTGTTGGACGGTGCGATGGCAATGCCGTTCGAGCCGGTCGGCTCCGGTGGGATGCCGCTCTCGGCTTCCGAGATCGCCTTCGGCTCCTCGCGCTTGCCGCCGTAGAATGCCTCGAGCTCGCGGAGGCTCACGCGCTCGATGTCACCGCCGATGCTGCCCTCGCTGAACGTGAGCGCCATCCACGGCTCGAAGTGCGTGATGACTTTCGGCTTCACGTTCGGGTGCTTCGCGAGGTAGAAGTTCAGTCCGTCCGCCCACGCGACCATGAGTGACTTGAGCCATGGTTCGCTCGCCTCGTACTTCGCCTTCATGCTGTCGGGGTCTACGAACAGCTTCATTCGGAGATCGCGCCAGATCTCCTTCTCTCCCTCCGACTCGGCGAGCCGGCCCATCGAGTTGATGTAGTTCGTCTCGACGCGGTTGAAGTCGTCCTCGGCCTGCGCATAGATCATCCCGAAGACGGCGTCGGCGTCGGTCTTCCCGTGGACGTGGGCGATGCCCCAGTCGTCCCGCGTTATGGTGACGTTCCGGGCCTGCTGTTCCCAGCGTCCGATGTCCGGGTTGTCGGTTCCCTGGGCGGCGTTGCATGCTGCGATGCCGGCCATGGTGAGAAGGAGAGTGAGTCTCTTCATGATTTTGGGGATGAGCGCGGATTGATCCGGAAATCTGGGCAACGTGGTCGTCGTGGACCAGAAGCCGGCATCACTCCAGGCCAAGCGTTCCTTGGGAACTGCGATTGGGCGGATGAGCATCCGCCAAATCGCAGTAAAGAAGAAAGGCTGGCTGCCGCGATGATCCCAGGGCGATCCGCGTCAGTGTGTAATGACGAAGAACCATGCTCCGACGACCGGCCCCACCGGTGGCCGGCCGTTCGGACCCGGCGGCGCGCCCGCGGGGGCAGGACCGTACTCGGGCTGGAAGAGATACGCGTTGTGGGTCACCGGGTCGACCGTGATCGTCTTCGCCCGCGCCATCGTCTGCACCGTGGCCACGACACTGTACTTGTCGGGCGAATCCTGGTGCGCCACGGTCACGTTCGCATCACGCCCGGCCGGGATGTAGATGAGCTTTTCCTTGGGATCCCAGCCGAGCGCGTCGACGCCGTCCCCGTTGGCGATGGTGGCGACGACCTTGCCCGTCTTCGCGTCGAGCACGACCGACGTCTTGCTGCATCCCGAGAAGATCCGGTCGTTCGCGCGGTCGTACGCGATGCCGGTCGGCCCCTCACACGGCGCGAGCGGCCACGACGACAGCACCTTCATCGACTTCGCGTCGAGCACCTGAATCGTGCTCTTGCCCTCGTTGTTGACGTAGAGGGTTCCCTTCCCGTTGCTCGCGGCGCCCTCGGGTGAGTTGTCCTCGAGCGCTGCCTGGCCGACGATGTCACCGGTGTTCGCGTCGAGCGCCACCGCCGTGCCGACCGGCCGACTGTGATTCGTCAGGATGATCCGGTCGGTGTAGTCGTCGTACATGATCCCGTCGAGGCCACCGGTCTTGACCGGGATCTTCCTGATCACGGCGAGCGTCTCGAGGTCGAACATGGTGACGGTGGAGTCGCCGCCATTCGTGGTGAAGCCGTGGTTGTGCTTCACCGCAAGCCCAACGCCGTGCACTCGTGGTGTGTCGGGAATGTCGCCTAACGCCTTGCCGGTCGCGCCATCCACGACCATCACGTGCGTGCCACGCGAGACGAACACGCGGCCCGTGCCGGGTTCAGCGGTCACGTAGTCCGTGCCGCCTTCGCCGCCGATCTCGAACCGCGTGACCTTGAAGGTTTGGGCCTGCACGACCGGCACATCGAGCGCCGAGGCGGCGATGGACATCGCGAGCACTGACAGCAGTCGATTCATAGGTCCGGTCTCGGGACAGGTGAGACAACGACACTCGGAACCGTGGAGCCTAGACCGGGCAACCTGTACGCTGACTTAACGACAGGTCGCAGGCTCATGCCCGAGGCGGATCATTTGCCGAACAACCGGGCAAAGAGCCCGGGTTTGGCTCGCGGCCGCGTGAGCGCCCACAGGCGATGCGTACCAAAGCGCTGGACATCCGTTCTCGGACCGTATATCCCCCAGGCGAAGCCGCTCCCCGGACGCGGATCTCGGAGATCGGCGATGACCGCGTCGGGCGTCAGGCACTCCGCGAACTCGCGCAGTGTCGGGTCGGGTGACGCGGCGGCGGCGGGCTGAGTGATGAGCGCGGAATGGTCGCGCCATAGCGTATGCACGACGGTTTCGTGCACGTGGTTGATGGGGCTGCGCGCGTCGTCAGGCGCCACCGCCAGCACGTCCTTCACGAACTGCTCGATCGACGGCGACTGGTACGCGATGACGGCGGGATCGTGGCAGGCGAAGAACACCGGACCCCAGTCGGTCGCGCCAGGCAGCACATCGAGAATCCAGTAGTTCCCGAAGCCGTCGTGCGCGATCGAGTACGGGTGCGGGAACGCCTCCTCCAGCCCAAAGCCCTCGAGATCGAGCAGGGCGAACGACTCGAGGGGACCGTGCGCGAAGCCGGTAGTGACGGCCAGTGCGGAGCGGATCTCGTCCGGCAGCGGGCCGGGCAGCCTCGCCTCGAGCTCGCGGATCTGCTGCTCGGTGGCCGGCGGGAGAAGCTCGAGGTTCGTGACGTCGCCGTCGGTGTCAACGATGCGTTGTCCCGCGATCGCCTTCAGGGTGTCAGCGAGCATGTCCGGTTGCCTCGTGCAGTATTTCTCTACGGACGACGAACGATTGAGTCCCAAGTTTCGTCTGCAACGGGGAACCTACTGCCCGACCGCGCCTCACACGATGCCCGGATGGCAAACGCGAGCAGGGATCCTGCTCGCGGCTGCCTAACGTACCGTGCAATTCGATTACTTGGCCAGATCGCCAACGGCGAACGCCAGCTTGTGTGCCTTCGGCTGATCACCAGCCGACCGCGCGTCGGTGTGCAGCTGCTGCGAGAGCTTCGTCAG
Source organism: Gemmatimonadaceae bacterium (assembly GCA_036274195.1). Classification (GTDB taxonomy): domain Bacteria; phylum Gemmatimonadota; class Gemmatimonadetes; order Gemmatimonadales; family Gemmatimonadaceae; genus JAJKIV01. The sequence goes on from DASUGD010000368.1 coordinate 5,122, forward strand.
CACGTCCTTTCTCGCCTGCCCCGATAGCTTCTCCGCCGCGGCAAGCTCGGTTCTCGCGGACGCGATCTTGTCCCCGGCGAGACCATTGTTGCGCTCGAGCTGATCGAGGTATGCCCGCACCAGTGCGAACGACGGCGGCCACACGAACTTCGGCTGACCCTGCGTGTTGAAGTAGTCGAAACGGACCGTCTTCGCCGCGTCGATCTCGTTCTGCGACACGAGCCCGCTCGGCACCAGCTCGAAGACGTCGAGGCCGCGCGAGATCTCGGAGCTGTAGATGTAGCCGTTGTACCAGTAGGCCGACCACGAGCCCGCGTCCACCAGCTTGGTCGCGTCCATCGGCCCGCGGTCGAAGAACGCGATCTCCTTCGGGTTCGACGCGTCCGTCCAGTCGAAGACCGAGATGCCGCCCTGATACCAGCCCTGCACCAGCACGTCTCGCCCGGGGATCGGAATGAGCGATCCGTTGTGTGCTACGCAGTTCTCCTCCGACGTCTGGGCGGCCGGGAGCTTGTAGTAGCTCTTGAACGTCAGCTGCCTGTTCTGGTCGAGCGTGAAGATCGCGTCGGCGCCCCACTCCGGCTTGTCCGTCGAGCGGCAACGGGGCTGTGTGCCGCCGCCCCATTCGTCCGAGAACAGCACCTTCGTGCCGTCGTTGTTGAACGTGGCGGAGTGCCAGAAGGAGAAGTTCGAGTCCGCCACGGCGGCGATGCGCGTCGGGTTGGCCGGGTTGCTGATGTCGAGCAGGAGGCCGTAACCGCCGCAGGCGCCGCCTGCGAGACCGATCGCCGGGTAGACCGTGATGTCGTGGCACTGCGTGGGTGCGCCGCGGTTGCCGGCGGGTCGCGGCACGTCAGGCTGGCCAGCCGCGCGGCGCGCCTTCGCGATGCTGTCTCGGCGCGCGGCTGCCGCGCTGTCGAACGGCTCGGCGTGGCGCGGCGGCGCGGTGAGGTCGTTGAAGATGCGCGGCGAGCTCACGATGTGTGCCTTCGTGGGATCCGCGAGCGGCACCTGGATGACCTCGATGCGGAAGAGCGCGGTGTTCGGGTCGTCGGCGAGTGGGCCGCCCGAGCAGCCCTCGAGCTCGCGCGGCGAGCGCACCGGCGCGGAGCCCGACACGTAGACGTAGACGTTGTCCTTGTCGTTAGGCGACACCACGACGGTGTGCGTGTGCGAGCCGCGGCACGTCTGCACGTTCGCGATGTACTTCGGCTTGGCGAGGTCGCTGATGTCGAAGATGCGGATTCCGCGCAGCCGATCGTGGCTGACCGAGTCCGGCACACCCTGGAGCCCGCAGTCGAGCCGGCCGGTCGTCGACTCGCCCGAGACGAACGCGAGGCTCACCTTCGCGTCGCGATACACGGAGACGTCGCTCTGCGATCCCGGGCAGACGTACGCTTCCTTGAGCGTGGGCTTCGCGGGGTTCGAGATGTCCCACAGCTGGTAGCCGCTGTAGTTGCCCTGCATGACGTCGTTGCCGATGAACGCGAGGTCGGAGTTGATCAGGCGGCGATCGCCGGGTGTCGAGAGGTTGAGGAAGTCCTTCGACGGCTTCGTCGTGGACACGAGCCGGAGATTCCACGCGGCGGTGCCGGCGTCGAACCATCCGGCCTTGAGACCCACACGCGGATCGGGGTTCGGCTTCGTGGCGCCGACGGTCATGTTCGGCGTGGGCGCCGAAGAAGACGACGAGCTGGAGGAAGCACACCCGGCCGCTATTGCAGCAACGGCGAGTGAAAGCAGGGGGAGATGTTTCACGAGGGAATCGGGAATAGCTGGGAATTGGGAACTGGGAACTGGGAACTGAGATCCGGGAACCGGGAATCGGGAATCGCCTTCGAACTGCACCGTTAGAGCTGATGGCTGATGGCTGATGGCACCTGACCAAGCGTCACCTACCCGCCATGGATTGCAGCATTTGCGTCATTCGATTCACTTCCGTGATTTGATCGACGTGGACGTCCGACGCGAACTTGAAGATGTCCTCGTCCTGCACGGCGCCCTGAGACGAGAACAGCGTTTCCACCATCTGGATCGCGCCGTTGTGGTGCTGGATCATGTCCTCGAGGAAGAGGCGATCCCAGTCCGCGCCCCGCGCCTTGTCCAACGCCGTGAGCTGCTCCGGCGTCAGCATGCCCGGCATGAGCTTCATGTCCATGCCCGCCATCATCATGTGCGCGGTGTCGCCGTCGGGCACGGGAAGCTTCCGCTCTCGCAGCCACCGCTGCATGAACCTGATCTCGTCTCGCTGGCCCACGACGATCCGCTCGCACAACGCCTGAACCGACGCGCTTGCGCCGTGAGACTGTGCCCAGCCCGCCATGAGCACGGCCTGCGCGTGGTGTCCGATCATGCCGGATACGAAGTCCACGTCGGCCTTCGTGAACGGCGCGATCCCGTTGTCGGCGGCGACGACCTCGGCCGGTGAGCGTGGGGCTGGAGTGACCGCCGAGCCGAGGCCCGTACTGGTCGCGGCGCGGGATGCGCCCCCACATGCGGTCGCAGCGAAGGTTGTGGCGAGCAGCGCGAGCCCCGCCGCCGCGCGCGGCACACTTGTCCTCATCCCGAATCCGTCGGTTGGAATCACGATAGAGATACGCCGAGCGTTCGGAATCTGCTGGCGCTGCCCTGGCGGTTTCACCGGATTCGGTGGTGATCCTACTTCAGGTCGGCAGCGAGCTCCCGGGTGAGCTCGGCCGCGGGAATCTCCTTGCACCCCGAGGTATTCTGACCAGCCCATAGTGGCGAGAAATCTCCCATTCCCTTCGCTTCCGCAGCCGCCCGCAATGGCGCTACGGCGGGCGTCGCCAGTGGAAACGCAGGCGGGAGATCGCTCATCGGACCGAGCTCGCGCATCAGGCGGTTCACGATGCCTCGGGCCGGCCGACCGGAGATGAGGTTCGTGAGCGCCGTGTGGCTGGCGTCGGGGCTGCGAAGCGCGGCACGGTACACCGGGCTAATCGTGACTTCAGGACACAGCAGATAAGTCGTACCGACCTGCGCACCCACGGCACCGAGGCGCAGCGCCGCCGACACACCGCGTGCGTCGGCGATGCCGCCGGCGGCGATGACGGGCACTCGAACCGCCGCGACGACCTGGGGGATCAGGGCGAACGTGCCGAGCTGGGTCGTCATGTCCGCGGTCAGGAAGTTGCCGCGGTGACCTCCTGCCTCGAGCCCCTGGGCGATGATGGCGTCGACGCCATGCGCCTCGAGCCAACGAGCCTCGTCCACGGTGGTGGCACATGCGAGGATCTTCGCGCCCCATGCGCGCACGCGCGCGACCAACTCGGGGGATGGCAGCCCGAAGTGAAAGCTGACGATCGGTGGCCTGAACTCCTCGACGATGTCAGCCGCGGCATTGCTAAAGGGCGAACGCGTCGGCCCCGCAGGGACCTCGTTAGGGTCGAGGCCGAGCTCTCGATAGTAGGGCACGAGCGCTGTGCGCCACGCGGCGTCGCGCGCGGGGTCGGGCGCGGGTGGCGTGTGACAGAAGAAGTTGACGTTGTACGGTCGCGTCGTGTGCGCACGAATCCTCGCGAGCTCGGCGCGCATGGTGTCGAGGTCGAGCAGCGCGCAGGGGAGCGATCCCAGACCGCCGGCGTTCGACACCGCGATGGCGAGAGCGCTCGCCTGCGCTCCGGCCATTGGTGCCTGCACGATGGGCAGCGCAACGCCGAGCAGGTCCTGCACAGTGAGCGATGTCATTTCTCGCCCTACGGCCGGAGCCGTCGTTCCGCGAACGGTGGTTCGTTGTCGGACTCCAGGAACGCGACGATGTCACGCGCCGGGCGTTCGGGTGGCACGGCCACGCCACGGGCGGCGAAGTCGTGGAACATCTGCGCCCAGGGAAATTCGTCGGCCGGTCGCGAACGGGCGTATCGCTGCATGTCGGTGTCGACGACGCCGGGCTCGTAGCTCAAGATGGCAGCGTCGTCACGCGGCCGAGCGGTTGGCGACGGCGTATCCCACTCGCGGGCGAGCGACATGCCCGCAAGTCGCAGCGCGGCCTTGGAGCTGCCGTACGCGGCAAGGCCGGCAAATCCGGTGGTGGCCGCACCCGATGAGACGTTCACGATTCTCAGTGGCGTGTCGGGCTGCGCGGTGCGGATCAGATATCCCATGAGCCAGAGCGGCGCGATGAGATTGACGGCGTAGATGCGGGCGAGCTCACGCGGGTCGAGGCGAGCGAGAGGCATGAGCCCTTCGGGAACCGCCGCGTTGTTGACGAGACCCATGCGGCTCGCAGCTCGCACGTCGGGCAACGCCAGCTGCGATTCCAGCGCCGCCGGGTCGTCGGCGACTCCAGCCAGATCGTACGCGACGTGTCGATATCGATCGTGAACGAAGGGGGCCGGGCGTCGGGCAATACCGATCACCAACCATCCATGCTCGAGCAGCTGGCGTGCGACTGCCTCGCCGAGCCCGGTGCTCGTTCCGCTAACAATCGCGTAATTGGGGTCAGAGTCGAATTTCATCTTTGGATTGCGTCGTCGGGCGATTTGAGCGCAGCCATGCGCACAAGGATACGCGCCCGGCCGCGTGGGAATGATGAAATTGGAGTCTGACCCCTAACCAAGCGAAACGATGCACACGGGCCGGATCACCCGGCCAGTGTGAACTGCCGGCCGCGAATCGCCACCAGGAGCGTTGGCACAACGTACAGTGTGACCGGTGTGGAGAGCGCGAGCCCGCCTATGACGGCCAGGGCCAGCGGACGTTGCAGCTCGCTCCCTGCGCCAAGGCCTAACGCCAGCGGCAGCAGCCCGAACAGCGTGCAGAGCGTGGTCATCAGGATCGGTCGAAGACGAATTCGTGCCGCGTCGCGGATCGCCTCCTCGAGCACGAGGCCGTCCGACCGCATGCGGCGCCGCGTGAAGTCGAGCAGGATGATCCCGTTCTTCACGATCAGCCCCACGAGCAAAATCAGCCCCATGAACGACGACACGTTGAGCGCCGTCCCCGTGACCAGGAGGAGCAGCAGCGCGCCGACGAACGAGAGCGGCGCGGCGAGCAGGATGACGAGCGGCTCGACGAACGACTGGAACTGCAGCACCATCACGCCGATCACGCTCGCTGCGGCGAGACCGAGCACGAGCAGCAGCGATCGGAAGGCCTGGCGCTGACTCGCGTACTGACCGCCGATCTCCACGCGGATCCCCGCGGGTGGCGGGTTCTCGGCGAGCACCTTCCGCACGTCGGCCATCACTGCACCTAACGATCGGTCGCTCAGGTCGGCGGTCATGACGATGAGCTGCTGCTGGTTCTCGCGTCGCAGCTCACCACGCGTCTCGCCGGGCGTGAACGTCGCGAGTGACGCGAGCGGGACCGTGGATTGCGTCGCGGGGGAATAGATGGGCAGCGAGCCAAGCAGCCTCGGACTGAATCGCACGGAGTCGGGCGCGCGCACACGCACGGCTACCGAGCGGTCGTCGAGCCGCACTTCTCCCGCTGCCACGCCGAGCAGCGCACCGCTCACTTCGGCGCTGACCTGACCCGGCGTCAGACCGACGCGATTCGCCTCCGCGCCCGCGATCTCCATCGACAACTCGGCGCTGGGCTCACTCACGCCATTGAACAGGTCCTCGAGCCCCTCCACCGGCTCGAGCTTTTCGCCGAGTTTCTTTCCATACGCCTCGAGCTGCGCGAGGTCCTGACCGAAGAGGCGAATCTCGACGGGGCGCGCGTTGCCCGCGAGGTCGTTGATGATATCCGAGAGGATCTGGACGAACTCGATGCGCATCCGCGGCACCGACTTCTCGATCTTCGTGCGCACGTCGTCTATCACGTCGAAGATCGACCGGTCGCGCTGGCTCTCCGGTTTCAGTCGCGCGACGATGTCGCCCGTGTTCTGCTCCGTGGCGAAGAGACCGAGCTCGGCGCCGGTCCGACGTGACGTGCCGGTGATCTCCGGCGTGGACGCGAGAATCCTCTCGACGATGTGCAGCTGCCGGTCCGTCTCGCTAAGGGCAGTCCCGCCTGGCGTCGTGTAGTCGAGGACGAACGCGCCCTCATCCATTTCCGGGAGGAATCCGGTTTCCACGAACTTGTAGGCAAGCACACCGGCGCCGACGAGCACCAGGGCCACCACCGTCATCGGGCGCGCGTGATGGAGAATCTCGCCTAACGAGCGCTCGTAGCGGTCGGACATCCGGTCGATCCAGCGGCCGAGACGGGTCAGGATCCCTCTATCGGGCTCCGCTTGTCCCGCATCCTCGGCCGTGAGAAACTGCTCGCTCAGGAGCGGGATGATCGAGAGCGCCAGCACCAGTGACACCAGCACCGAGATCGTCAGCGTGATGGATAGCGCGTGAAAGAACTGACCCTCCACCCCCGTCAACAGGCCAAGCGGCAGGAACACCACCACCGTCGTGATCGTCGACGTGGTCACCGGCCAGATGATCTCCTGTACCGCCTCGCGGATCGCCACGTCGCGGTCGGCGGTGAGATGCAGGTGGCGCACGATGTTCTCGGTGATCACCACGGCATCGTCGATCACGAGACCGATCGAGATCGCCATCGCCCCTAACGTCATCAGGTTGAACGTCTGCCCCACCAGCGACATCACGAACACCGTGATCGCCATCGTCAGCGGGATGGACGACGCGCTGATGGCCGTGATGCGGGCGTGCCGGAGAAACAACAGGAGGACGATGACCGCCAGCACGGCGCCGATCATCATCGCGTCCCGCACGGACTTCACTGCGTCACGAACGAGCGCGGCCTGGTCGTACACCGCCTTGATGCGGACGCCCGGTGGCAGTGTCGAGCGGAGCGCGCGAGCGATCGACGCAATGCTATCGGCGATGGCGACGGTATTGCCGCCGGGCTGGCGCGTGATGTTGAGCAGCGCTGCCGGCTTCCCGTCGCCGGCGATAATGCGAACGTGATCCTCCGTTCCCGACGTCACGGTCGCGATGTCGCGCACGCGAACGCCGTGTCCGACGACGACGTTCGCCACGTCGTCCAGCGAATGGGCCTCGCCTGCCGAGACGATCAGATACTGCTTGTAGTTCTCGGGCATGCGCCCGACGGCGGTGACGTTCGTCGCCTGCCGGATCGCGTTCGCGACGTCCTCGAACGTCAGCTGTTGTCCCGCCAACCGCGCCGGATCCGCCACCACCTCGATCTCGCGCACGTCGCTGCCCTGCACATCCACACGACCGACGCCGGGCACGCGTGAGATGATCGGCTTGATCTGGTAGCGCGCGATGTCGTAGAGCGTGGCGGGGTCGCCGCCCTCGAGGTTGTACGAGATGATCGGGAAGAGCGACGGTGTCTGTCGCTCGACCTCGATGTCGAGACCCTGCGGCAGGTCGGCCTCCACCTGATTGACGCGCGCCCGCACCTGCTGCAGCGCATCGACCATGTCGGTCCGTGGCGCGAACGTGATGTTCGTTTCACTGCCCCCACGAATCGAGCGTGACTGCACGCGGGTGACGCCCGGAACGATGCTGATGGCCTCCTCGATCGGCCTCGTTATGCTGAACAGCACTTGCCGCGCGCCAAGAGCCGTGCCGTTCACGACGACGGTGACCCGTGAGAACTCGAGCTCGGGGTAGATGGCCGACGGCAGCTGAAGGGCGGACCAGATCCCGGCTACGGTGAGCAGCACGACGGCGAGGTAGACGAAACGGCGCTGCTGCCCGAGGACCGTGAACAGCGCCCGCCTGGCGCGCGGGGGCGCCGGCGGCGACGCGTCGCGCGTTTCCTCGAACGTGCCACCGATCATGGATGCGCGGCCGTCGCCGCCGGCGCCTTTGCCCTGGGTGCCGGCCCAATCGTCACCTTCACGCTGTCCTCGACGCCGTAGGCGCCGTACGTCACCACCCGCTCGCCGCCCTTGAGCCCCTCCGTGATCTCGGCAGCCGAGTCGGTCCGTGCGCCGACCGTGACGGCCTGCTCGTGCGCGACGTTCTCGGCATCGACGATGAAGACCTTGAACCCTTCACCATCGGGTACGAGCGCGGCGGTGGGCACCGCGAGAGCGTTAGGATTGGTGCCGACGACGATCTGCCCGAAGATCGTCTCGCCAATGCGAAGCGGCCTGCGCGAGTGCGGAGCACGAACCCGGACCGGCACTCCGCGAGTCGCGGAATCGACGGCGGCCGAGACCTGGGTAACCGTGCCGGCGCCTAACGGTTCACCACCGGCTTTCTGCCCTGCAGACAGCGTGACCGATGCGTTCGCCTTCACGCGCGCGGCTTCGCTCGGTGTCACCGTGAACACGATGTCCAGCGCGGCGGGGTCCGCCACCTCGACCAGCGGCTGATTCACGTCCACCGAGGCACCGAGCACCGCGGCGAGGCGCGTGACGACGCCGGCTATGGGAGACCGAAGGACCGCGAGCTGTGACGCCCGCCGTGCCGCAACGGCCTCCGCCCGTGCCTTTGCCACGTCCGACGCGGCCTGCTCCACGTCCTTGCGAGGCGCGACGCCCTCGCGATTCAGGCGTTCGGCGCGCTCGTACGCCTGCTGGGCGGCGGTCAACGCCGTTTCCGCTGCCTGCGCCGACGCGTCGATCGCGGTCCGATCGAGCTCCACGAGCAGCTGACCCGCAACGACTCTCGCGCCCTCACTCACGTACACGTGAGACACGCGCGTTACCGTGGGCGCCCCAAGCGACGCGACGTGACCCGGGCGTCCGACAACCGTGCCGATCGTGCCGAGCGTTTCGGTGAACGGATGCGCCTGCACGGTCGTCGTCTGAACCGCCACAACCGGCGTAGCCTGTGGCTCCGCATCGCCCCCTCCATCACCGCCGCATGCTGCGCTCAGTGCGGCAAGTGCACAGATCGGGATGCCACGCGCGCGAAGTGCAATCATGGGGTCGTCTCGACCGTGAGCGTGCGGACGCGCAGCGCTGCGGTGGCAATCCAGGCCGCGGCGAGGTCTTCAATGTATTGCGCGAGGATCTCGCGAGAGTTGCGCTGCGCCTCGATCGCCGTGGCGAGCGGCGCTGCTCCCTCACGATAGGCGGTGAGCGACAGCGCGGCGACCCTACCGGCGCTGGCGACCAACCGCTGGTCCCGGGCGACGTTGGCCAGCGCGATCGATCGTTCGCGGTTCGTGCGCGCAATCACAGCCCGGGTCTCCAGCACGGCGACGTCACGCTCGGCCTGGGCACGGAACTGCTCGGCTTCCGCGACCGCGATCTGCGCCCCGTTCCGGTTGAAGAGCGGGAACGGAATCGAGAATCCGATCACGGGCAGCACTCCTGGCTCATCGCCGGTCGGATCGTGCATCTCGACGCCGGTGGTGAGCGACGTGGACGCAACCAGGCTTCGCCGCTGCAGGCGCACGCCGAGCGATGCGGACCGGAGCGCGGCTTCCGCGGCGGCGATCGGCAGCGGTTCACCGCTGCGCGCCACGATGGAGTCGGACGGCGCGACGAGCGAGTCCGTGAGGACGACCATCGGTTCCGCGTCCGCGTAGCCGATCACCGTCTGCAGGTCGAGGAGCGCCGAGAGCCACGCGAGCGAGTCGGCGGCGGCGGCGTTCGCCTGTTGGCCGGCACTCACGGTGGCCAGCTCGACGTCGAGATCACTGGCGTCGCCGGCCTCGCGCCGGGCGACCGCGATGCGACGAAGACTGTCGGCGTCGGCGGCGTTGCGACGCGACAGGCGCAGCTTTTCCTGGGCCGCTATCGCTCGCGTGTAGGTGGTATCGGCGTCGAGCGCCGCCGCGGCGCGCTCGAAGGCATACCGATAACGCGCGGCCGCGCGCGTGGCTTCGGCGGCCGCGACACGCGTCCCTCGAAGCCAGGGGTAGTCGAACGGCACATCGAGCGTGAAGTGGTATTGCGGCGTGGACTTGGTGTACTGCGCGCTCAGGACCGGGTTCTCGAACGTTCGGGCAACCCGCCACTGTGCGTAGGCTGTCGCCGTGTCGGCGACGGCGAGTCTGAGCCGGCCGCCACGCTCGATCGCCCTGGCGATGGCCGCGTCACGCGTCAGCGCAGGCCCCTGTTGTGCACTCGTACGGGCGGCACTCGTGAGGCACGCCACGGCCAGTACGGTGCTGCGCAATCGCACGGAGGCGCTCGGCCGACGTTAGGCGGTCGGTACCAGGCGGCCGCGCTCCTCCGGGGAGGCATGAAGCGGCTCTCCGTGACTCCGATCCGATAGCGGCAGCGCGAGGAGAAACTCCGTTCCGCTGCTGCTGGACCTGACGAGCTCCAGCCTGCCGCCGTGCGCTTCGGCGATCCAGCGACCGATGGCGAGCCCGAGACCGGCGCCGGTTGTCGCATCCCCGGAGGAGCGCGAGCGCGCCTTGTCCGCGCGGAAGAAGCGCTCGAAGATGTGCGGTTGCGCATCCGGTGGAATCCCAGCGCCTTCGTCCGTCACGGTGATGTGGTACTCGTGCGGGCTGCGCATGAGGGCGAGCGTCACCGTCCCGCCGGCCGGCGAGTGCTTGATGGCGTTGTCCAGCAGATTGAGGAGCACCCGGCCGAGAAGATCCGCGTCGCCGTCGTACGGCGAGTCTTCGAGCGGAAGAAGCTGGACGCGAACGTCACGCTCCCGGGCGAGATTGCGGACGGCCCGCGCGGCTTCGTCAACCACGTCCTCGAGATACAGCGCCTCGAGCCGCAGCGGCAGATGACCTGCGTCCGCTCGCGCGAGAAGGAACAGGTCGTCCACGATTCGGCCGAGTCGCTGTGCCGAATCGCGCATCACCGAGACCGACTCGCGGTACTCCGTTTCGGTCCTCGTGGGCCGCGACAGCGTGACATCCGCCTCGGTTCGCAGCACCGCGACCGGTGTGCGCAGCTCGTGTGAGGCATCGGCCATGAATCGCCGCTGCTGGGCAAACGCACGCTCGAGCCGCTCGAGCAGTCCGTTCACCACCTCGGCGAGGGCGGAGAGCTCGTCGCGCCGGCTGCCAACCGGCAGCCGTTCGTTGAGGTTCGAGGAGCTGATCTCGGCGGCGCGCGCGCTCATCGCGGCAACAGGCGAGAGGCTGCGTGTCGCGAGGAAGTAGCCGCCTAACGCGGCAATCAGCAGCAGGAGCGGAATGGCTATCACGTATGCCGTTGCGACGGCCTGCATGGTTTCGCTGTCGTGGTGCAACGGGTATGCCGCGGCCACGAAATACGGCTTCGCGAATATCCGGACCCGTTCGGCGGCGATGCGATAGGCGCGTTCGCCGTCCCCGAGGGAAAACGTGCTACGCGAGCTGCCGACGTTCCGGCGCAGCTCGGTGCCCACGCGCGCCAGGTCGACGGGATGCTGCAGCGCGTAGCCGGCGGTGGTATCCAGTGCCCCTGCCATGACGAGAGCGCCAGACGAGTCGAACACGGCCAGCCGGACATCGCGGAACTGGACATCGTGCAGCGATGACGCGATGGCGCGAGCCGCGGTCGGCTCCTCGATCTGCTCGCTCGCCAGCTCGGTCGTGAACGCGCCGAGCGTTTCGTCCAGAAACGCGTCGGACCGGTGGATCAGGGCGCGGTCGAGCACGAGGAAGGACGCGCCGGCGAACGCCACCAGCGGTAGCCCCAGTACCAGGATGTACCAGAGCGTCAGTCGGGCACGAAGCGACTGCGGCCAGCGCATCACGCGGTCACCCGCCAACGTCTCGCGATGACGCCATCGACGACGAGCCCGATGGCGGCGCCGAGAGCATGTACCCGACGCCGCGTCGCGTCGAGATGAGGGCGACGTGCTCGCCGCCGTCGATCTTGCGTCGCAGGCGGCTCACGTAGACGTCGATCAAGTTCGAGAACGGGTCGTGGTTGTCGTCCCAGACGTGCGCGTTGATCTCGGACCGGGTGACGATGCGGCCGGCGTTGCGCACGAGGTGCTCGAGGAGGGCGTACTCCTTCGTCGTGAGGTTGATCTCGCGCGCGCCGCGGCGGGCCGAGTGGCGCCGGGTGTCGACGACGAGGTCGGCGACGGAGAGCGCGCCGGGAAGGACGTCGCCGCGCCGCCTAACGAGCGCGCGCAGGCGCGCGAGGAGCTCGCCGAAGTCGAACGGTTTGGTGAGGTAGTCGTCGGCGCCGGCGTCGAGGCCGGTGATCTTGTCGTCGACGGTATCGCGCGCCGTGAGCATGAGGATGGGCGCGTGGATGCCCTTGCGACGGATCTGCCGGCACACCTCGAGACCGTCCTTCTCGGGCAGAACGATGTCGAGGACTATCGCGTCGTAGTCGTTGACGGCCGCGAGGAACAGGGCTTTCGCCCCGTCGGGCGCATCGTCGACGGCATAGGACGCCTCGCGAAGCCCCCGGGCGATCGATTCGCGCAACTGTCGGTCGTCCTCGGCAAGCAGAATCCGCACGGTGGTCTCTGTGGTAGAGTCGTAAGGCGGCGACTTGAATGAATATACGAGCAAACCTGACGCCAGTCTGAACGACTGGCGACTGCCGGGAAACGGGAAACGGGAAACGGGAAACGGGAAACGGGAAACGGGAAACGGGAAACGGAGAACCCTCGGGATGCTTCTTCTGGAGAGAAGAGCATCCCGAGGATTTATCAGCCAGCGTCAGCCAGCAGCCAGCACGACCAGCCAGTCACCAGCCGCCGTTCCTCCGTCGCCGGTCGCCCGTCGTCCGTCCCCCGTCCCCGGCAGTCGCCAGTCGCCAGTCGCCAGTCGCCAGTCGCCAGTCGCCAGTCGCCAGATCAGTAGACCCCAACCATCAGCGGACGAGACAGCGGCGCGATCGTCCGAAGCGTTATGCGCAACCGACGCACGGACACCGGCGCAAAGCGGTCCAGCTTCCGATATCCGATCGTCGTCCCACGCGTCAACACCTGCCACCCACCAGACGCCGGCACCCCCTCAATTATGTACTCCGACACCACCTGTCCGTGCTCGATCGGCTCGCGCAGATCGGCGACCGATATGGATCGCTGGCGAGGCAATTCCACCTCGCATCCTGTCGACCCGTCGGCTGCCGTGCGCCACACCGGGTTGCGACCCTTCAGCACATCTCCTCCCTCCATCAGCGTCGCGATGCCGCGTTTGATCCCCGCAAGTCGGGCGACGTCGATGTCGTGAAGCAGACCGCTTCGCGTCGGCGGCACGTTGAGCAGCAGCTTCGAGTTCCGGCCGACGGATGTGAAGTACAGGTCCACGAGGTCGTCCACGGACTTCACCTTCGCATCCTCCGCCGGGTGGTAGAACCATCCCGGGCGGATCGATACGTCGGTCTCCCCAGGGCGCCACACCGTCCCGTTGGGGTCACCGTTCTGCAGCGCGGCGATGATCCCCGCCCCTTCCGCGCCGGGGTACGGCACGGCATTCGGGTCCATCGTCGACCAGTTCGTCTCGCCCGCCGACCCGCGCTCGTTGCCGATCCACCGGATGTCGGGGCCCGCATCCGAAAACATCACCGCGTTAGGTTGCAGACGCCTGACGAGTGCCCAGACGCGAGGCCAGTCGTACACCTGCTTGCGACCGTTGGGGCCTTCCCCGTTCGCGCCGTCGAACCAGACCTCATCGATCGGCCCGTAGCGTGTCAACAGCTCCGTCAGCTGATCGCAGAAAAAGGCGTTGTAGCGCGGAGAGTCGCCGTAGACGGGCGAGTTGCGGTCCCACGGTGAGCAGTACAGCCCGGCCTTGAGCCCCTCGGCGCGACAGGCGTCGACGAACTCGCGCACGACGTCGCCGTTCCCGCCCCGGAATGGGCTTGCCGCCACCGTGTGCTTCGTGACCGCCGAGGGCCAGAGGCAGAAGCCGTCATGGTGTTTGGCCGTGAGGATCATCATCCGGAACCCGGTTGCCTTCGCCGCGCGCGCCCACTGCCTGGCATCGAGCGCCGACGGCGCGAAGATGGCCGGGTCTTCCCTACCGTCGCCCCACTCGCGGTCCGTGAACGTGTTGACGCCGAAGTGAAGGAAGAGGGCGAGCTCGTCCCGCTGCCACTCGAGCTGAGCGGCAGTAGGCACGGGGCGCCGCGCCTGTGCGGCCCAGCGCGCGCTGCCTAACGCCGCGAGTGACAGCGGACCAGCCACGAGACCGGAGAGGCCAAGCCGGGCAAAGTCACGGCGTGTCATGGCGCCTCGCGCGCTGCGCCCTGGCAGTTGGGTCATCGGACCGTGAGCGCTCCTCGCAGACGGATGTTTTTCGACGAACTGCCGACCATGACGGAACGAAGATACGCACCCGATTCACCGTTCGCAGCTTGAGCCGCGCACGCGCCGATGCGATTCTCTGGCCGTGACTATCGCTGTCGAGTATCGCGTTGTCTACGACGCCGCGCAGCTCCGCTTCCCCGCCTGGCCGGTCGCGTCGGTCGGGCTCGCGGTGGCGCTCGCGGGCGTCGGCCTGGGCACCTACCTGCGTCGCCGAGCGATCACGTCGGCCGCCGCGCGGACGGTGGTGACGAGCGCGATCATCTTCGGCGTCTCGTGGTCGCTGCTGGTTGGCGGCGGCCTGTACGCGCAGCACGGGCAGCTCCGAAGAGCGCTCGACGAGAAAAGCTTCGTATCGGTGGAGGGTATGGTCTACGATTCGCCACAAGGCGCGGCGAAGGACGTAGAGGGTCGGAGCTGGGTGGTGGAGAGTGGAGAGACGGCCCACTGGTATCGCTACGACAGCTCACCGCTCGCGGTTGGCTACAGCCGAAGCGCGCCGGGAACCGGGGGCTTGCACGACGGCGCACGGGTTCGCATTGCCGACGTTGGAGGCCGCATCGCTCGTTTGGAAGCCGAAGACCGATGAGCAGACTGCTCGTGATTCAAGAGAGGAGGACTATGCTGCGACCTGTTGGCGCATTCATCGCACTGTTGCTCACAGCAACCCTCAATGCCCAAGGGCCCACAGGCGGAGTCGAGGGCGACTTTGAGATGCGCGACTTCAAGTTCACCGACGGGTCTACCCTGCCCGTCCTGCGCATCCATTACACGACGCTCGGGCATCCGAGAAAGGACGCCCGCGGCATCGTGCGAAACGCGGTGCTCATCCTCCACGGCACCACCGGCAACGGCCGCGGATTTCTCTCGCGCAACTTCGCCGGCGAGCTGTTTCAGGCCGGCCAGCCACTCGACACGGCATCGCATTTCATCATCCTCCCCGATGGCATTGGCACGGGCAAGTCGACTCGCCCGAGCGAGGGGCTGCACGCGAAGTTCCCGCGGTATGGCTACGAGGACATGGTGACCGCGCAGTACCGGCTCGTGACCGAGGGGCTTGGCGTCAATCACCTGCTGCTCGTGATGGGCACGTCCATGGGCGGGATGCAGACGTGGATGTGGGGAGAGCGCTACCCCGACTTCATGGACGGCCTCGTGCCGCTCGCGAGCATCCCCACGCAGATCGCCGGCCGGAACCGCATGATGCGCGAGATCGTGAGCAAGGCGATTCGCGAGGACCCCGAATGGAACGGCGGCGAGTACACGAAGCCGCCCCGCGGGCTCATGACGGGCCTAACGATTCTGTGGATCATGACGTCGAGCCCACTCACACAGCAGCGCGACGCACCCACACGCGATAGCGCGAACGCGATCATCGATCGCTGGATGGACCAGCGCATGCGCACGACCGACGCGAACGATTTTGTGTATCAGTTCGAGGCGTCGCGCGACTACGACCCGTCGGTGGCGCTCGAGAAGATCCGGGCACCGCTCGTTGCCATCAACTCCGCGGACGACGAGGTGAACCCGCCGGAGCTCGGCCTCATGGAGCGCCTCATGCCGCGCGTGAAGCGCGGCAAGTATGTCCTTATCCCCTTGAGCGAGCGTACGCGCGGCCACGGGACCCACTCTCTGCCAGCGATCTGGAAGCCCTACCTCGT
The DNA here is from genome assembly GCA_036274195.1 of Gemmatimonadaceae bacterium. Lineage (GTDB taxonomy): Bacteria > Gemmatimonadota > Gemmatimonadetes > Gemmatimonadales > Gemmatimonadaceae > JAJKIV01. Next base: position 20,858 of record DASUGD010000368.1, read on the forward strand.
GGAGCTCCTGAAGGCGATCGAGCACCAGTAGGCGCGCTCCGGCGTGCCTCTATCATGGTATGGTGGTATGTGGGGCGACTGGCCGGAATTGGTAGTTGTGTCGCCGGCGGCGGAGCCGCACTGTCATTCCGAGCGGAGCGAGGAATGACCACTGTCTCCCAATCGCCATGCGCGCGCTACTTCCCGTTGTCGCCGTCGGCCTCATCGCCGGGCCCATATCCGCCCAGGCCCCACGCCGCACGACCACCAGCTCGGCGATCTCCGCCGACGACCTGCGCCAACGCCTCTTCCTCATCGCGCACGACTCGATGATGGGACGGCTGCCGGGCGAGGTCGGGAACTACAAGACCGCCGAGTACGTCGCGGGTGAATTCAAGCGGCTCGGTCTCGAGCCGGCCGGGGAGAACGGCAGCTACTTCCAGAGCGTGCCGTTCGTCCTCATGGCCGCGGACGCCGGCTCGTTCCTCGAGGTCGGAGGGACCCGGTTGACGTTAGGTCGGGACTTCGTCCTCGTCGGGCCGGCAACCACTGTGCGGTCGATCTCGAACACGCCGGCGATATACGGCGGCCCTGTCCGCGACCCCTCGCAGTGGGCATCGGGCGACTCGGCCGTCGGAAAAGTGGTGGTACTCGACGTCCGGCCCGACCCTGACGGCACGCGCAACGCGCGAGGGTTGGGGATCACGGATCCCAGGTTCAACCGCGCGGCGCTCATCGCCATCGTCGGCCTCGACCTCTTCGGCAGCGAGATACGCGCCGCCATCATGGCGGGCCGGCTCACCGTCAACTCGACACTCGACGCCACCGTCGTCCCACGTGTGTTCATCTCGGACAAGGCAGCCTCGGCGCTGCTCGGCGGCGACCCGTCCACGATGACGCCAGGAACCGCTGGACGTACGGTCAACGGCCGCGTCGGTTCCGCGCCGCGTCAGGTTGCCTACGCCGCTCGGAACGTCGTCGCCGTCCTTCGTGGGTCTGACCCCAGGTTGCGCGGGACGTACGTCGCCCTCACGGCCCACAACGACCACGTGGGCTTCGACCACTCGCCCGTCGACCACGACTCGCTGCGCGCGTACAATCGCGTGATCCGCCCGATGGGCGCCGACAGCCCCCCACGGCCGCCGACGCCCGAGGAGGCAGCACGCATCGCGGCGATTCGCGACAGTCTGCGGAAAGCGCATCCGGCACGTCTCGACTCGATCCGCAACGGCGCGGATGATGACGGATCGGGCACGGTCTCCATCCTCGAGATCGCCCAGGCATTGGCCGGCGCGCCACATCCGAAGCGATCGATACTGTTCGTGAACCACACCGGCGAAGAAGCGGGGCTCGTTGGCTCCGCGTGGTTCACCGACCACCCGACCGTGCCGATCGACTCCATCGTTGCGGAGATCGACCAGGATATGGTAGGTCGCGGCACGGCCGATGACCTGCCAGAGGCCGGCCCGACGTACCTGGAGGTCATTGGCGCCAAGCGCGTCTCGAAGGAGTTTGGCGAGATTCTGGAGGCGGCGAACGCGGCGCAGCCGAAGCCCTTCGTCTTCAACTACACCTACGACCAGCCGGGCCATCCCCTGCAGTACTATTGTCGCGCAGACCACTACAACTACGCGCGTTACACGATTCCGGCCGTCGCCTTCTCGCGCGGCGAGCACCTCGACTATCACCAGGTGACCGACGAGCCACAGTACATCGACTACGACGATATGGCGCGCGTGACGCGGTTAGTGTACGATGCGGCGCTCAGGATCGCGAACCTCGATCACCGGCCGAAAGTCGATATTCCGAAGGGAGATCCGCACGGTCCTTGCCGGCAGTGACGAGGTAGATCGAGTCCATCCGGCGGCACCTAACGTGCGGTCGGGTGGACTGCTGCGGTGTGCTCGAGGACGGAGGGCCATCCATGTACGATGCGATTGTGATCGGCGCGCGATGCGGCGGGGCGGCCACAGCGATGCTGCTCGCTCGCAAAGGGCATCGGGTGCTGCTCGTCGACCGCGCCGTGTTTCCGAGCGACATCCCCCACGGGCACCTCATTCACCGCGGTGGGCCGGCGCGGCTCGCGAGGTGGGGGCTCCTCGAGCGTGTGGTGGCGACCGGATGTCCGGCGATCACGGCCATGTCATCGGACGTCGGTGAGTTCAGCCTGGCCGCGGATGGGCTGGCCGTGGATGGCGTGCCGATCGCGGTGGGGCCTCGGCGCACGGCGCTCGATCGAGTGCTCGTCGATGCCGCCGTCGAGGCGGGTGTCGAGTTGCGGGCGGGGTTCTCCGTGGAATCGCTGACGATGGATGGCGAACGGGTGACCGGGATCCGCGGTGGCGATCGGCGCACGGGTACGTCGGTGACCGAGCGTGCGACCCTAACGATCGGTGCGGATGGCCGCAACTCGCACGTCGCTCGTGCCGTGGCGGCGCCGGAGTACGAGCAGGAGCCGTCGCTCACCTGCTGGTATTTCAGCTATTGGTCGGACGCGCCCGGTGACGCCCTGGAGGTGCACGATCGACACGGGCGCGTGATCTTCGCGTTCCCGACGAACGACGGGCTGTTCGCGGTGTTCGCGGCCTGGCCGGTCTCGGAGCTGTCGGTGGTGCGCGCGGACATCGAGCGCCAGTTCCTCGCGGCGCTCGACGGTGTGCCGCCACTTGGCGATCGAGTGCGGGCCGGGCGTCGTGCGGACCGATTTTACGGGGCGACGGACGTTCGCAACTTCCTTCGCAAGCCGTTCGGTCCGGGGTGGGCGCTCGTGGGCGACGCCGGGTGTCACAAGGATCCATACCTGGCGTTAGGCATCACCGACGCGTTCCGGGATGCCGAGCTCCTGGCGAACGCGGTGCACGATGGCCTGTCGGGGCGCGTCGAGCTGGACGACGCGCTCGCGGGATACGAGCGCCGGCGCAACGAGGCGACGATGCCCGACTATCGCATGAACATCGACCGTGCCCGGTTCACGCCGATCTCCGCGACGGAGCGGATGCTGCGGTCCGCCCTCCACGGGAACGCCGAGGCGACTCGGCAGTTCTTCCTGACGATCGAGTCGCTGGCGCCGCGTGAGGTGTTCTTCGGTCCGGAGAACATGGGTCGCCTCATGGCGTCGGTGCAGCAGCCAGTAAACGCGTAAGGTCTGCTTCATCTTGCGAGCTGGCAGCGGACCGGGACGCCTAACGACAAACGAGGGATCGCAGAACGCTTGAGAACGGCGCTTCGCGCCGCCGTAGAAGGCCGCAGAAGGGCTCCGCGCGCTGATTCGACTTCCTCTCGCAACGAGCCGGTTTCTCAATGAACTGCCTCGGTCAGCTTCTAGGAACTGACCGAGGCAGTCCCCTCAAAAAAGGGCTCGTTGCGCGCGGCGTCAGAGGTGCCGAGCAGTTTTCTGCGTCCTTCTGCGGCGCCCGCGCCAGCGGGCGTTCTGCGCGTTCTGTGGTCCATCATTTCCAAGCCGACCCTAACGCGATGCAGGCCACAGTGCGCGGGGCCTACCGCATCGAGTACGATCCGCTACGCCGATCCGATCACGAACTGATTCCCATCGGGATCGGCGAAGACCGCAGCGGTGCCCCAGTCGGCTTTCTGCGGCTCCTGTATGAACGTCACGCCCTTCTCCGCCAGCTCCTTGCACGTCGCGATCACGTCGTCGGCGACGAACGAGATGCCGGTGAACGTCCCGATGCGGTTCTCGTGACCCTCGGGTGTGAACAGCGTGAGACCGGAGCTCGAGCGGCCAATGCCGAGCTCGATCCACCGCTGTTTGTCGTCGAACGGCTGGTCGGTGACGACGCGGAAGCCGAGGGTCTGCGTATAGAAGTCGAGCGCGCGCTGTTGGTCCGACACGGGCACGCCGACGAACTTGATGGCCTTGATCACGAACGCCCCCGGTGAGTGCGGGAGTGATGACGGTCGTCAATCCTGACGTCGCGACGCGCAATACTCACGCATCGATGGTTCCGTGCAAGGCGCGTGATCGTTACTATGGCAGCCGTTGCCATAGCTCCTCGAGGCCCATTCAAGGCCATGGTGGAATGCCCGCGATCGAAGTCGATACCTACGTGGTGGACACCCTCATGGCCGATCTCGTCGGCCACGATCGCCAGCCGTCGGCGTTTCTCGTCTACCTCTATCTCTGGCGACACACGCATTCCGCCGGTGAGGACACGGCTCAGGTGAGCCTGTTCGACCTCTCGACCGGCACCGGACTGTCCAAGCGCGCGGTGCAGGAAGCGCTGCGATGGCTGAGCAAGCGCCGCCTGTTGTCCATTCAGCGCGCCGGGATCACGGCCATCCCGGTGTACACGGTGCGGCGGCCGTGGGCTCGATGAACGGGGTCGGCGCCTAACGCGTCGGTTTGGTTCGTATGGGGTCAGAGTCCTGATGCATCC
>DASUGD010000369.1:0-14901 GCA_036274195.1 Gemmatimonadaceae bacterium
CTCGGGGCGTTGGAATGATGCCTTAGGACTCTGACCCCATACGTACCGTATTTTGCCGTTGCTTATTGTCGACCGTCTTGGTATAGTTGTCGACGATCTAGGTATGGAGCCATGATCGTGGGCAAGCCGTCCGATCTCATCCAGGGTACGCTCGACCTGCTGATCCTCAAGACGCTGACCGCCGAGCCGAAGCACGGCTGGGCGATCGCCAAGCGCATCCAGCAGGTGTCCGAGGACGTCCTGCAGATCACGCAGGGGTCCCTCTATCCGGCACTGCACCGTCTCGAGCAGCAGGGCCTCATCTCGGCGGAGTGGGGCCAGACCGAGACGGGCCGGGAGGCGAAGTTCTACGAGCTGACGAAGACCGGCCGTGCGGCGCTCAAGTCCGAGACGGCGCAGTGGGAGCGGCTCTCCGCCGCGGTTGGCCTGGTGCTGCGCAATGCCTAACACGGCTGTCATTCCTCGCTGCGCTCGGAATGACTGACTTGCGTTGGGTTCGCGTCCTCGAGCTTCGCGCGCGATCGCTATTCCGCCGCGCGGCCGTCGAGCGCGAGCTCGCCCGCGAGCTGCAATCCCACATCGAGTTCCAGGTCGACGAATACGTCACGCGCGGGATGGCTCCTGAGCAGGCGAGGCAGGCAGCGCTCCGGGAGTTCGGTGGCATCGCGCGATTCCAGGATGACGTCCGCGACACGTGGCACGCATCGCTCCTCGGTGACCTCCGTCGCGATCTGCGCTACGCGTGGCGCGGACTTTCCCGCCGGCCGTTGCTGCTCGTCGTCTCCGCTCTCTCGATAGGGCTCGGCGTCGCCGTCAACACGACGGTGTTCGCGCTCGCGAAGACGCTCTTCCTCTCGCCGCCGAGCGCGCGCGACGCGGGCCGGCTCGTGAACATACGCTCCGCTCGCAGCAGTCACGCGTCGTACGAGCAATGGCGCGCACTCTCGACGAGTGGCGCGCTCGCCGGGGTGGCCGGCTATCAGATCGAGAGCGAGGTCAACTGGCTTCGCGGGGATGCCGCGGTCACGCTCGTGCCGATGCTCGTCACGGCAAACTTCTTCGACGTCGTCGGCGTCCCGGTCGGGCATGGGCGCGTGTTCACGGCCGCGGAGGCACGAGCCGAGCTGGACCCGCGCGTGGTCGTCGTGAGCGACGGCTTCTGGCGGTCAGCGTTAGGCGCCGACTCGACCGCGATCGGTCGAGCGATCATGCTCAACGGCCGCCCCTATACGATCGTCGGGGTTCTCGCGCCGCACGTCAGAGGCATCTTCGGCTACGGCAGCGCTCCGGAGGTCTACCTGCCGCTGAGCAAGACGCTTCTGCCCTACCTTGGAGAGCCCGGTGCGCCCGTGGTTCAGCTTGTCGGTCGGTTGCAGGAGGGCCAGACGGTGGCCGAGGGACGCGCCGCGTTCACGGCCGCGGCGCGGCGAGCCGAGGGGACGATGGCGTCGCCGGCTGACACGGGATTCGCGCGGCTCGAGGTGTTCGCCACGGCGCGCGGGCTGTCGCAGGCCGGGCCGCCCGGTTCGATCGCAGCGTTTCTCGCGGTGCTGCTCATCATTGTCGGGCTCATCCTCTGCATCGCTTGCGCCAATGTCGCGGGCCTCTTGCTCGCGAGAAACTCGGAGCGGCGTCACGAAATCGCTCTACGCCTTGCGCTCGGGGCAGGCCGCACGCGCCTGGTCAGGCAGTTGCTGACGGAAGGGCTCTGGCTGGCCCTGATCGGTACGGCCGGCGGCGTGATTATCGCGGTACTGCTCATGGCCCTGCTGAACGGCGCGTCGCTGCCGTTCCCGATGCCCATCGACCTCGGCCTGTCTCTCGACGCGAGCATCGTTGGATATGCCGTGCTGCTGATCGTCATCGCCTGTCTGCTGTCGGCACTGGTCCCGGCGCTGCAGGCAACGCGTATCGCGTTAGCGTCAACCCTCAAGGACGACGGACGCACGGTGCTTGGACCGCGGATGACGCTGAGACGCCTGCTCGCCATCGGACAGGTGGCGGTGTCACTGACGCTGCTCATCACGGCGACGCTGTTCGTCCGCAATCTCGCACGCACGCAATCGCTCGACACCGGATTCGATACGGCGCACACCGCGGTCGCCCAGCTCGCGTTCGTTCAGGATCGCTACTCGCGGGAGACACGAGACGCGATGCTCGAAACCGCGCTCGATCGCGTGCGAGCCATCCCAGGTGTGGTGTCTGCGGCGGCGGCTACGGGTGTGCCGCTCACGATCCGCGCAGGGCGCACGACGGGAACCGAGATCACGATCGAAGGGGGCAACGACAACGTTCACGTCGAGTTCTCGGGCATCGACGTGGGTCCGGACTACTTCGCGACGATGGGCATGCGCACCGTGAGCGGCCGTGAGTTCCGTCGGACGGATGGCCGAGGTGCCACGCCGGTCGCCATCGTGAATGAAGAGTTCGTGCGACGGTACTTCGGCGGGCGCGATCCGGTCGGTCGCATCATGGACCTTCCCGGCGACTCGGGCGCCGTACCGACGGAGATCGTGGGCGTCGTCTCGAACGCCAAGCATCGCACGTTAGGCGAGGCGACGAGGGCCGCCGTCTACGCGCCGCTGGGGCAGCGGACCAACGACTCGAGGGTTGTATTCATCATTGCTCGGGCCGTGGCGGATCCGAGCGTGCTGCTGACACCCATGCGGCGCGTGGTCGGTCAGCTCGACGTCTCGACTGCGGTCGAGGTGCGGACCATCCGATCGGCGCTCGCCTTTGCGTTCCTGCCGAGTCGCGTTGGGGCGATCGTGGTGGGAAGCCTCGGCGTGCTCGGTCTGGTGCTGGCGATGATTGGTCTCTTCGGCGTGATCTCGTTCGGGGCGAGCCGTCGCCTGCGCGAGATCGCCATTCGCATGTCGCTCGGCGCGTCCCGGAGGAGCGTGATCGGCCTCGTGCTGCGCGATGCCTCGCGGGTCGCCGGCATCGGCATGGCGTTAGGCATCGCCACGTCGCTCGCCGTCACTCGGCCGCTGGCGGCCTTCCTCGTCGAAGGGTTGAGCGTGCGGGACCCGCTGAGCTACGTGGGAACGGCGGTGGCGGTCGGGGTGGTAGCCGTTGCGGCCAGTTGGATCCCCGCGTGGAGAGCGGCTGGCATCGACCCGATGCTGGTGCTGCGTCGGGAGTAACGGCGCTACCGAACTTCGCCGAATTCCGAACGGCGCGAAATCCCGAAAGGCGCTGAATTCCGAACAGCGCCGAATTCCACAGGGCGGAAAAACCAAAGGCGAAACGACGGGTAGCGACGTCAGCGCTAGCGGACATTGCCCCGCGCGTGCATGATGGACGCTGCGCAGGCCGGCGATGGCCTACGTGGAGCTGCGGACTCGATCGTCACCCACCGAGGCGTCAATGCGCAAAGTATTTCTCCTCGCGATCCTCGTCGCTGCGTGTGCCAAGAAAGAACCGGCACCCGACACCACCACACCCGCTCCACCGCCACCTCCACCACCACCCCCGGCGCTCACGGCCGCCGATGTGAATGGGACATGGAACGGAACGAGCAAAGCCGAGGGCGACACGACCACATATGCCTTTACCGTTGCCATCAGCGACTCGACCGCCAAGCTGACGCTCGACAAGACGAAACAGTCGGTTGAATACGCTGTGAAGCTCGACGCCGACAGCATGGTCGCGACGTCCAAGCCTTTCAATGACCCATCACTGCCGAAGGGGACCCCGAAGGTGATAGACCACACGGTGGGTCGCATGAAGGACGGGAAGATGGTCGGCGTGACGACCCTCGTGTTAGCGTCGAAGCCCGACTCGGTGGTCGGCAAAGGGAATTGGGAAGCGACGAAAGCGCCGTAGGCGCCGTAGGCGCCGTAGGCGCCGGGAAACGGGAAACGGGACACGGAAAAACGGGAAACGGGAAACGGGAAACGGGAAACGGGAACTCTCGGGATGCTCCTTCTGGTGAGAAAAGCATCCCGAGGGTTTTGATCAGCCAGCGTCGGCCAGCAGCCAGCACGAGCAGCCAGCCACCAGCCGCCGTTTAACCGTTTCCCGTTTCCCGTTTCCCGTTTCCCGGCTGTTCCCCTTCCCCTGTTCGCGGCACTTTCGTTGCAACTGTGTCCGGACTGCCGTGTTCGTCTTCATCTCCCATCTCACCGTCCCGCCGGAAGATCACACGGAGCTGGAACGCCACTTCCGTGAGCGATCCCGGCTTGTCGACGGCTTCCCGGGCTTCCTCTATCTGCAGCTGCTCGCCCCTCAGGGCGGAACGGCAACCCACACATTCCTCACCGCGTGGGAGAGTCGTGACGCCTTCCGGCGCTACATGCAGAGCCAGGAGCACGCCGTGTCGCACAGCCGCGAACCGGGCGAGATCATGCGCCGCACCCAGGTGCGCCACGAGGCATACGAGGTCATGCTCGATTCCCGGAAGGAACCCGAGTGGATCCGATGACGGTCGAAGCCCGAGCTGCCGCCGAGCTGCTCGCCCGAAAAGCAGGTCTCGCGCAAACGGCAACCGACGCGCTCTACGCGGACATGCCGGAGCTCATGGACCGCTATGGTCCGGTCGGCCGCGAGCGGTGTCTGGAAGACATCCGGTACACCATCGACCACCTGATCCCGGCCGTCGACCTCGCGCAGCCCTCGATGTTCGCGTCGTACGTCGGCTGGCTCGATGACCTCCTCCGCGCCCGCAACGTCTCCACCCGCGAAGTGATCCGAAGCCTCGAGCTCATCGAGCAGGTCGTCCGGAGCGAGCTCGCACCCGACGAAGCCAACGTCGTAGCCACGTGCCTTCGCGCCGGACTCGATTCACTCGGTGCAGCCCGGAGGGAGGGATGACGACGGCAGCAGCTGCGAATCCTGCTGGGCACTACGCAGCGTACCTCGGGGCAATTCGAAGCGGCGACCGCCGGCGCGCGTTCGAGGTCATCGACGAGGCCCGCGACGACGGCCTCGATCTGGCCGCGATCTACCTCGGCGTCTTTCAGCCGGCGCTGCGCGAGATCGGGTGTCTTTGGCAGAACAACGAGCTGACGGTGGCCGAGGAGCACCTCGCGACCGCCATCACGCAGGCGGCGATGGCGCGCGCGTACGAGCGCGCGTTCACGTGGCGCACGGACACGAGTCGCACGCTCATTGCCGCCTGTGTGGACGTCGAGCGCCACGAGGTCGGCCTGCGCATGCTCTGCGATCTCCTGGACCTCGAGGGCTGGCACACGACGTACCTCGGCGCCACCGTGCCGGTCGAGAGCCTCGTGGCCATGGTGCAGCGGCTTCGCCCGGACGTCGTGGCGCTGTCGGCGGCGCTGAGCGCACACCTCCCGCGCTTGCGCGCGATGGTCGCGGCGATCCGCGACGCGTTAGGCGACGCGCGACCGCTCATCATCGTCGGCGGGCGCCCCTTCCTCGACGATCCGAGCCTGGCCCAGCGCCTTGGCGCCGACCTCTCCGCGCAGAACGCCACGGAGGCCGTGCGTCTCCTCGGCGAACGGGTGAGCCGCAGGCGATGAGCGAGCAGGTGATCCCTCGTCTCGCGCCGTGCCTCGCGGGGTTCCCCGCCGCGGTGATGCATGTCTCGCCTGACGGCCGGGTGCTCGAGTCGAACGGACAACTCGAGCGAGAGATCGGGAAGTCTGTCGTGGGCGAGCGGTTTTCCGATGTCCTCGACGCCGAGTCGTCCGCTGAGAAATGGAACCGCGTCCTCACGGCCGTGTCCTCGACAGGTGCCGCGGCCAGCTGCGAGCTCGTTCTCACGAGCGGTGACATGGCGCTGGAGCCGAAGCTGTTCTCGCTGCTCTGGGACGCGGAGTCGTCCGCCGTCTGGCTCATCGAGCATCCGTCAGATCGCCGGATGGAAACCGTTAGGCAGCAGGTGACCGAGGTGAACTCGGAGCTGGCGAACGCGCAGCGGGACCTGGTCCGCGAGCGAGAACGGCTCGCTCAGGCGCTGGCGGACACCGAGCGCAGCAACCGCGCACTCGACGAGTTCGCCCACGCCATCTCGCACGATCTCAAGGCGCCGCTCCGCAGCGTGGCGAATTATGCCCGGTGGATCGAGGAGGATCTGGGTGACCAGCTCACCCGCGAGCCGCGGGCGCACATGGAGCTTCTGCGCACGCAGGTCGAACGGATGCGGGCGATGATCGACGCCGTACTGGCGTACTCGCGATCCGTGCGCACACGGATGCCGCCCGAAGTGGTAAACACGAAGGCCATCGTCGAAGAAGTCATCGCGCTGCTTGATCCGCCCGAAACCGTGACGTTCGAGGTGGCGCCGAACCTGCCGACGTTCACTGCGGAGGCTGCGCCGCTTCGGCAAGTGCTTCTCAACCTGATTGGCAATGCGGTCAAGCATTCGCGACGCCCTGACACGCGGGTATGGGTGAGCGCGCGCGACATCGGGTACGCATACGAGTTTGCGGTTCGCGACAACGGGCCCGGCATCCCACGCCGGGCGCAGGACAAGATCTGGATGCTCTTTCACACGCTCCGTCCACGCACGACCAATGACGCGGGCGACGACGGTACCGGCGTTGGCCTCGCGATCGTCATGCAGCTCGTGCGGCTGCAGGGCGGCACGGCGTGGGTCGACTCGGACGAAGGGAAGGGCGCGACGTTTCACTTCTTGTGGCCGAAGCAGACAGAATCGCGAGCGGGCGATGGCGCTGCGACCGCCGGTGTGGTATTCGACGAATGAAGAGCTCGGCAACGACGCGGACGATCCTTCTCGTGGAGGATGATCCGCACGACCGGTTGATGGTGCGGCGGCTGCTGCGGGGGCAGCGCCGCAGCTACGTGATCCACGAAGCGGGGACCGGCGAGGAGGGGCTGCGGCGATGCCACGAGCTGCACCCGGACTGCGTCCTGGTCGACTACTATCTGCCGGACATGGACGGGCGCGAATGGCTCGCGGCGTACAACCGCGAGATCGGCCGCATGACGCCGGTCCCCGTGGCGATGCTGGCGGGTCGCGACGACGACGAGGCAGCGGTCGCCGTACTCGAGGAAGGCGCGCAGGACTACCTCGTGAAGGACGGCGCCACCTCGTACGGCCTAACGAGAGCGATCGAGAACGCGATCGAGAAGTTCCGCATCCGCCGCGAGCTCGAAGAGCAGCGTGCCGCGATCGAGCTCAGGAACAAAAAGCTCGAGGTCCTGCGGGACGAGCTGCAGACCAAGCTCGTGGAGCTCGCCGATGCGACGAAGGCGAAAGACCGCTTCCTCGCCGTCATGTCCCACGAGATGCGGACGCCGCTCAACGCGATTCTCGGCTACGCGGACCTGCTCGACATGGAGCTGGATGGCGCGCTGTCGGAGGGACAGCGGCAGCAGGTCGAGCGGATCCGGTTCGGCAGCCGCCACCTGCTCGACCTCATCAACGATCTTCTCGATCTCGCGCGGCTCGACGCGCGCCGCCTCGATCTCGACGTCCGTCCGGTGGACCTGGGCGCGGTGGTCGAAGAGGTTGCCGCGCTGCTCGAGGCCCAGGCAACAGGCAAGGGCATCACGCTCACGGCGTCCCCGTGCGGCGACGACGTTCCGCACGTGCTCGCCGACCTGCAGCGCCTGCGTCAGGTCCTCGCGAATCTGGTCGGGAACGCGATCAAGTTCACCGAGAAGGGCGGCATCACGATCACGTGCGAGGCGACTCGTCGCGACGGGCTCGTGAGCATCATCGTGCGTGACAGCGGCATCGGCATCTCGCCGGAAGCGCTTCCGCTCGTGTTCACGGAGTTCTATCAGGCGGACGACGAGCTCACGCGCCGCCGTGGCGGCAGCGGGCTGGGACTCGCGATCGCGCAGCGACTCGCGCAGCTCATGGGCGGCCACATCACCGTTGACAGTGAGCTGGGGGTCGGTTCGACGTTCACGATCTTCCTACGACCGGCCGCCGCGGGCAGCGAGCTTCGCCCCGACGACGTTGCCCAGCATGGCGAACGCATGGCGGCGCGCGCCGCACCCTTCACCGAGCGGAAGCGGCCGCTCGTTTCCGTCGTCGCATTCGGTCAGGACGCGGACGCGCTCGCGGAGCTCGAGGACCGCGTGAGGGGCAGCGTGCGTTTCAAGTGGACGACGAACGTGGACGAAGTGCCGAGGCTCGTGGCGCGCGAGCGCGCATCGCTCGCGATCGTGGACGTCGGGAGCGCCGGCAGTGCCGCGTGGCGTGCTGCGCTCGCGCTGCAGGAAGTACCCGAGCTCGCGTCCACGGCAGTGTTGTTGTTGCCCTCGATTCCCGCGCCGACCGGCGACGAGACCGAAGGGCTCGACCTCGGCTGGGTGTCACTGATCCCCAAGCCATTCACGGCCGAGCAGCTCACGCGGGCCGTGTCGACGGCGGCGCGCGAGACGGCCGAAGAACGAACGGATCTGGAGCGGCCGGTTGAAGTGCTCGTGGTGGATGACGACCCCGACTCGCGGCGCGTCGCCGCGAAATTCCTCGCCGAGGCAAACGTCCGCGTGCGCGAGGCGCCCGATGGTGAGAGTGCGCTGGTCGAGATGCGATCGCATCCACCGGACGTGCTCGTGCTCGATCTCATGATGCCGGTGCTCGACGGATTCGGTGTGCTGGCGACGTTGCGTGCCGATCCGCTGTTGGACGGCATTCCGGTTGTAGTGCTCACTGCCAAGAGCCTCACCGAGGCCGAGCGGCAATTCCTGTCGCGGTCGACCGTGCGGGTGCTGCAGAAAGGCGAGCACCGACTCGCCGACGTGGCGGCGCTGGTGCTGCGGGCCGCGATGCGCGCCGGGCGCGGCAGCCTGCCTAACGATCAACCGGCCGATGCGTCGAGCGGTCCATCGGCTTCGACCTCGACCGGTGCAGCCGCGGTGTCGCAATGAGCCGAACGATTCTGCTGGTCGAGGACAACACCGACAACCGGATCATCTATCGGCGGGCGCTCGAGCATTTCGGGTATACGGTGATCGAGGCGCTGGATGGTGAGGAGGCGATCCGGTTGGCGACCGAGCGCGTGCCCGACCTGGTGCTCATGGACATCTCGATTCCGCGGATCGATGGCTGGGAGGCGACGAAGGCGATCCGGGCCGATCCGAGGACGAAGGCGGTTCCTGTGGTTGCGCTGACGGCGCACGCGATGCCGGCGGACCGGGCGCGGGCGAGTGAGATCGGGTTTGCGAGTTATCTGACGAAGCCGATCCAGCCGCGGAAGGTGGTGGAGGAGGTCGAGCGGCTCACGTCGGCCAGGACGGCTCACGGCCATGGTGGTGAACCGGAACGAGCCGTGTGAGAGGGCAGACGGCGGAGAACTGAAGCCGGCGGTGGGCGGTTGGCAGTAGACAGACGGCAGAGGTGAAACCGCGATGCGGGTGCCGTCGCTGCCGTCCGCCGTCCGCTGTCTGCCGGCTGCCCGCTTCAGTTGCCTGCCCTCTGCCGTCTGGCCGTACGAGCCAACTACCATTGGAGCAATGCATGCGCTTACCCTGCTTGCCGGTCGCGATGCCCACGCGCTCCTTCGCGAACGAGGTCTTCGTGCCGAGGACATTGACATCATCCCTGCAGCCTCCGGCGGTGCGAAGTGGCTCGCGCTGGCTGGGCTCGACCGCTACCTCTTCGGTGAGTTCCTCCAGCGCCCTCGGCAGCGGCCCATGCACCTCATCGGCTCGTCGATCGGCAGCTGGCGCATGGCGTGCCTCGCCCAGCGGGACCCCGTCGCCGCGTTAGGCCGAGGGCATGAGGCATACATCTACGAGCAGCGGTATACGCCGAAGCCGTCCACCGCGGAAGTCTCGGCCGTACTCGGTCGCGCGCTCGACCTCATGCTCGGGCCGACCGGTGCCGACGAGATCCTGGGTCATCCCTGGGCGCGGCTGCACGTCATCACGGGGGAGGGGCGGGGTCTCGCCGCGAGTGGGCGCCGGCCGCTGCTCATGGCGGGGATGGCGCTGGCCGTCACAGGCAATCTCGTGAGTCGTCGCGCGCTCGCGCTCGTTCTTCGACGCTGGATCTTCAGCGCCACGGGCGGCGACACGCCGTTCGCGCACGTTGCCGACCTCCCAACGCGCCACGCCCACCTAACGCCTCAGAACCTGCGCGATGTGCTTCTCGCGTCCGGCGCGATTCCGTTGCTCGTCGATGGGGTCCGGATTCCGGGCATGCCGGGCGGCGTGCACTGGGATGGCGGGGTCCTGGACTATCACGTCGACCTCGACTTCGGGCCGGGGGACGGACTGGTGCTCTATCCGCACTTCTACGCGCACGTGGTGCCGGGCTGGTTCGACAAGTCGCTCGCCTGGCGTCGCGCTCGTGCCACGAACTTCCGCCGGGCGCTGCTGATCGCGCCGTCGCCGGAGTTCGTCGCCTCGCTACCCGGTGCGAAGATCCCGGACCGTCGTGACTTCTACACGATGCCGGAGGCCGAACGCCTGCGCCGGTGGCAGGCGGTGGTGGATGCGAGTGCGGCGTTAGGCGAGGAGCTGCATGAGCTCATCGAGACGGGGCGCATCGTCGATCGGATCCGGATCTGGAATTAGCACGCTCGATCGCGCGCATGCATCGCGTTGGGCCGGCTTCAAAAATGATGAGGGATCGCAGAACGCTTGAGAACGGCGCTTCGCGCCGCCGCAGAAGGACGCAGAAAACCGCTCGGCACCTCTGACCCCGCGCGCAACGAGCCCTGTTGAAGGGGAACGGCCTCGGTCAGTTCCTAGAAGCTGACCGAGGCCGTTCATTGAGAAAACGGGCTCGTGGCGCGAGGAGCTTGGTTCCGCGCACGGAGACCTTCTGCGGCCTTCTGCGTCGCCCGCGCCAGCGGGCGTTCTGCGCGTTCTGCGGTCCTATGTTTTTGCTTCGCAAGGAGTCTGACCCCTTATGGGGCGAATCAGCGCCGCATGGCGCGAATGCCCGCCAGCGAGAACGCCGACACGTGCGCGATCGCGTCCTCCACGTCGAACGGACCATCGGTCGCCAGGTCGGGCATCACGGCCTTGAACCGGTCCGTGAGCACGATGCGGCTGTACACGAGACACAGGCCGTGGACGCTCGCCACGCAATTCATGACGCGAGGATCCTTCTTCGGGCACGACAACAGCTCGGCGACGATGTCCGCGAGATACCGAATCCGCGGCGCCATCGCCTCCTGCAGGATGCGCGTTGCAAGCTCGGTGGGTCGGCTCAGCTCGTGCTGAATGAGCCGATGCACCCAGGTGTCCACGCCGCGGCGCTCGAACACCCGGTACAGCAGACCGCGCACGAACAGCCGCAGTCGCTCTTCGGCGCCGCTCCCCTCCGGGGCGGTGATCGCGAGGCTGTTGAACTCACGGACTCCGGCGATCGCCTCGTTCACGACCTCGAGGTACAGCCCCAGCTTGTCGCCGAAGTAATAGTTGACGAGCGCGAGATTCGCCCCGGCCTCACGACAAAGCTCCCGAACCGTCACATCCGCGAACCCACGCTCGGCGAACAAACGCCGTGCGGCGTCGAGCAGTCGCGCGCGCGTCTCCGCGACATCAGCGGCGCGGCGCGCCATGTGTCGGCCGGAGCGTGCTCCGCGTCGCGGTCGCCGCTCGCGCCGTCGCATCGGGCTCACAGCTCGCGCTTGAACAGGAACGTCGCCGCCGCCATGGTCACCACCGAAAATCCGATCATGTACGTGAGATCCGTCGTGATCGCCGCGAAGCCCGTGTCCTTGAGGAGCACGCTCTTGAGCGCATGGACCGGATACGTGAACGGGTCCACGACGGCCAGCGCGTGCAGCCACGGCGGGAACGCCTGCTGCGGGTAGACCGCGCCGCTGGGGAAGTAGAGCAGCGTGTTGAGCACGCCGAACATCGCCCGCGCCATGAGCGGATTGCTCATCCGCACCATGAGCAGGAACATCATGCTCACCAGCGCGATCGACGTGGTGACGACGACCGCGAGGAGACGCAGCAGCTTGAGCGGCGCGAACGCGTTAGGGACGCCCGCGATCAGCGACCCGACGATCATCAGCGCGACCCCGACGAGCGCCGCCTTGATCGCCCCCGAGACGTTGAACCCGAGGATGAGCTCGAACTTCGAGATCGGCGTGACGAGATACCCCTCGTGGAGCCCGCGCGCCTTGTCGTCGAGGTAGATGATCCCGCCGCCGATCATCACCATCATGAAGATCGACATGACAATGGTACCTGGCAGCATGTACTGGACGTACGGGACGTACGGATACACCTCGACCAGCTCCAGTGTCGGCTCCGTGGCGATGCGATGCGCGCTCGGGGTGCGGCTGTTGTAGGCGCCGAGCAAGCCGGACATCGTGCCGGCGAGCGTCGCGCTCACGAACGTGTCGGTGTTGTCCTCGATCAATGCGACGCGTGGCGCGTTGCCGGCGAGCGTGCGCCGCGAGAAGCCGGGCGGGATCGTCAGCACGCCGTTGAGGCCCCCGTTCCGGAGCGCCGTGAGCGCACGTCCCGGGTCGTCGTATGAGACGAGCTCGTAGGTCTGCGCGTTGGCGGCGATGGCGTTGGAGAGCTCGCGCAGGCGGACGGCCGGGACGCCGTGGTCCTGGTCCACGAGCCCGACCTTGAGATTCCGAACCTTCCCGCCGAACGCGTGACCGAGGATCACGAGCTGCACCATCGGCATGAGCAGCGACATGGCGATGAGCATGGGTGCCCGCCGCAGGCGGAGCAGCTCCCGTTCGATGATGGCGAAAGCGCGTTGCATGAGTCGTCGGTGCCTAACGGCGGAACACGAGGCGCTGGTCTGCCACGGACGGCGCCTGCAGTGCGTCGCGCAGGTCGCGCCCCGTGAAGTGGACGAACACGTCGTCGAGCGTCGTGCTGTGCACCGCCAGTGACCGGACCGCGACGTCGGACTCGGCCGCCGCGGCTATCAGCGCCGTGGTCGTCAACGGCCCGTTGTTCGAGGCGATGCGAACGACGTTCCCTTCGCCGGAGACGGTGTCGACCGCGGGGAGTCGTTGGAGTCGCGCCCGCCAGTCGTGCGGCTCACCGGTGAAGCTCGCCTCGATGAAGTTGCGTCCCGGGATCGATGCCTTGAGGTTGAGCGGCGAGTCGAGCGCGACGAGCTTGCCGTGGTCGACGATGGCGATGCGGTCGCACAGCTTGTCCGCTTCGTCCATGTAGTGCGTGGTCAGGATGACCGTGAGGTCGCGCGCGGTCTTGATGCGCTGGAGCATCTCCCACACTGCCGTGCGCGACACGGGATCGAGACCGGTGGTGGGCTCGTCGAGGAAGAAGATACGCGGCTCGTGCACGAGCCCGCGCGCGATCTCGACGCGGCGTCGCATGCCGCCCGAGAGGTTCTTGACCGGCTTGTCGCGCCAT
The DNA here is from genome assembly GCA_036274195.1 of Gemmatimonadaceae bacterium. Taxonomy (GTDB): domain Bacteria; phylum Gemmatimonadota; class Gemmatimonadetes; order Gemmatimonadales; family Gemmatimonadaceae; genus JAJKIV01. The sequence continues at coordinate 13,255 of DASUGD010000369.1, forward strand.
TCCGTGAGCTGCACCGCCTCGAGTAGCTCCGTGATGAGCCGCTTGCGCCTGTCGCGCGGCACGCCGTAGAGCCGCGCGAAGATGACGAGATTCTCCTCGACGGAGAGCTCGGGGTCGCTCGTGAGCGCCTGCGGGATGACGCCGATCGTGCGACGCACCGTGTCGGCGTCCCTGATGATGTCCGCGCCACCGACGCTCGCGCTGCCGGCCGTCGGCGCCATAAGTGTCGTGAGCATGCGGATGAGGGTCGACTTCCCGGCCCCGTTAGGCCCGAGCAGCCCGAAGATCTCCCCCTCCCTCACGGAGAACGAGATCTCGTTCACCGCCGTGAAGTCGCCGAATCGCTTGGTGAGGGCGCGGACGTCGACGGCGGCGTTCACGGGCGTGGCGCGGGCACGAGAACGTAGCTCGTCATCCCGACGGCGAGCCGGCGGTCGGTGTTGTCGACGCGAAGCCGGATCTCGAACGTCTTGATGTCCCGCTTGGTGCGGCTCACGTCGCGCTGCGTGGCGAAGTCGGCGTCGACGCCGCGGTAGATGACCGTCCCTCGCCGCTCCGCGCCGGAGGGAAGACGCACGGTCAGCGTGTCGCCGAGCCGGATGCGGTCGATGTAGGTCTCCTCGATGTCGGCGCGGACCCAGAGGCTGTCGGGATTCACGAGCGTGACGATCGGCTGGCCGGCCGTCACGACTTCACCGACCCGCGCGGCACGCACGTCCACGACGCCCGCACTCGGCGCCGTGATCTCGGTGTAGGTGAGCCTAACGTTGGCCTTGGCGGTCTGGGCAGTTGCCGCGGCCTGTTGCTGCTGGCTCGCGGCGAGGGCGCTCTGCCGGTTCGCGACCTGACGCTCCGCCGCCTCGACGCGCGCGCGAGCGACGGTGAGCGACGTGCGTGAGGCATCGAGCTCCTGCTCGGTGACGCCGCCGGCGGCGAGGAGTGTTTGCTGGCGGTCGAACTGGCGCTGGGCGTTGGTGAGGTTCGCGCGTGCTTCGCTGTCCTGCGCGACGGCGGCGGCCAGCTCGGCGCGGCTTGCTTCGACCTGTGCCGCCACGGCCTCCGCGCTGCGGGCGTAGAAGGCGCGGTCGGCCTGGAGCTCGCCGGGTTCGAGGGTCGCGATGACCTGGTTGAGCGCGACGGAGTCGCCCTCGCCGACCATCAGGCGGCCCACGCGCCCGCCGACCTGTGAGCTGACAATGAGGTCGTTGGTGGTGACGACGCCGGTGAGCACGAGGTCGGCGGGTCCGGCGTGCCTAACGCCGAGCCACCCGGCGGTGGAGGCTGCGGCGATGGCGATGAGGGCAATGGTGAGCTTGCGCGACATTGGGCGCGTTCTCGAGCGCGTGTGATTGAACACACGTATAAAACGCTCGTTTTAATTTGTCAACGACAAGGCGTGACGACAAACGGCGCCAACTGCCAGACGGCAGGCAGCTGAAGGCGGCAGACGGCAGCCGGCAGAGGGCAGACGGCAGAGAGGTGCCACGCATCGCGGTTTCTCCACTGCCCCTCTTCTCACTGCCCACAGCCCACCACCGGCTTCCATGCGCTGCCGTCTGCAGTCCTTAGATACGTACGGGGTCAGACTCCTTTCGTATCGTTCCATTGCTGAGCAATGGAACGATACGAAAGGAGTCTGACCCCACA
>DASUGD010000370.1:0-5107 GCA_036274195.1 Gemmatimonadaceae bacterium
CACCCGACGAGGGCCAGTCTGCGGAAGCCCAATGCGCGTAACACGATCACTCTCCTGTTCTTGCCATTCGAGGGAAGCGTCGGGCGGGAGGCCCGGCCTACCCCATGCCTGGCAAATGGCAAGCCGATCCGGGCGGTCAAACGCGTTAGGGCCTTGATCTTGCCGCGCCCGGGCGATAGTTGCAGGCTGGCCTCGGAACCAGCTCAACTGCCCTCACGAGACGTCCCATGAACCGACGCGCTTCCGTTCGACTTGCTCACGTTGCGGTGACCACGCTCGCACTCGCCACGCTAGCCACGCCTCCACTCGCTGCGCAACGCCGCCCGAGCTCCGGCCAACCGGTGGGTCCGGTGGACCCGCGCAACGCGCAGACCGAAAAGCCGCCCCTGCACGCCAAGCACTGGCTCGCGATCACCGGCAAACCGCTCTCGGCCACCGCTGGCGCGATGATGTACCAGAAGGGCGGGAACGCCGTCGACGCCGCGGCCGCCATGCTCGCCGCGGGGTGCACCATGTGGGACACACTGGGCTGCGGTGGAGAGACGCAGGCGCTCATCTACAACCCGAAGACGAAGAAGGTCGTCGGGCTCAACGCGTTAGGTGTCGCGCCCACCGGCGCCACGGCGGAGTTCTACAAGTCGAAGGGCTACAAGAACCCGCCCGAGTACGGGCCGCTCGCGGCCGTCACACCGGGCACGATGGGCGGGCTCCTGACCATGCTGGCCGAGTGGGGCAAGCTGTCGGTCGCGGACGTGTTGGGGCCGGCGATCCAGATGGCCGACGGCTACGCGATCGAAGCGCAGCTCGCGAACGCCATCGAGCGGCAGAAGAGCTGGACCAAGCAGTGGAAGTACTCGCCAGCGGTGTTCCTGCCGCATCTCGGTCAGGCGCGAGAAGCGCCCGAGCCGGGCGAACTGTTCGTGCAGAAGGACCTCGCAGCGACGTTCCGGAAGCTCGTCGAGGCGGAGAAGGCCGCGAAGGCTGCCGGGAAGACGAGAAAGGAGGCGATCTATGCCGCCTACGACCGGTTCTACAAGGGCGACATCGCGCAGGAGATCGTGCGCGGCGTGCGCGAAGACGGCGGCCTCTTCACGATGCAGGACCTCGCGAGCTGGAAGGTGAAGATCGAGGAGCCGCTCCACACGACCTACAGGGGGATCGAGGTCTACAAGCTCCCACTGTGGCAGCAGGGCGCGGTGCTCCTGCAGGCGCTCAACATCCTCGAGAACACCGACGTGAAGAGCATGGAGTACAACTCGCCGAAGTACATCCACGCGCTCTACCAGACGATGAACCTCGCGTTCGCCGATCGCGACTTCTACTACGGCGATCCGGCGTTCCCGCCGGAGGAACCGGTAAAGGGGCTCATGTCGAAGGATTACGCGAAGGCGCGGTTCGCCCAGATCGACTGGACGAAGAACGACCCTGACGCGAAGCCGGGTGACCCGTATCCGTTCCAGGGCGGAACCAATCCCTTCACGTCACTGCTCGAGAGCTGGAAGAACGGCGACTTCGTGCTCCCGGACTCGCAGCCGGCGAGCGGCGGTCAGGACCGGCGAGTGGTCCCTCGCACCGATTCGGCGAGCATCGAGGCCGACTCGGCGTTCATGCGGAGTTTCTTCTCCGGCACGACGTCGATCGAGGCGGCGGACGAGGAAGGGTGGGTCGTATCGGTGACGCCCAGCGGCGGCTGGGTTCCGGCGGTGATCGCGGGTCGCACGGGGATCGGGCTCAGTCAGCGCGCGCAGAGCTTCGTCACGGAGGCCAAGGACGGGCCGTTCAACGTGATCGAGCCGGGCAAGCGTCCGCGCGTCACGTTGACCCCGACGCTCGCTCTCAAGGATGGCGAACCGTACCTGGCCTTCGCGGTGCAGGGCGGCGACTCGCAGGACCAGAATCTCCTGCAGTTCTTCCTGAACGTGGTGGAGTTCGGGATGACCGTGCAGCAGGCGGTCGAGGCGCCTAACGTGAACAGCTACCAGATGCGGAGCTCGTTCGGGGCGCACGAGTCGCGGCCGGGACGCATGACGGTGGCGTCGTCACTGCCGGAGTCGACTCGGGAGGCGCTCCGCCAGATGGGATACACCCTGGATTTTGTGGAGCGCTCGTCGGGGCCGATCAACGCGATCCTGTTCGATCGGAAGCATCGGACCATGTGGGGTGGGTCGAGCAATCACGGTGAAGACTACGGCATTGCGTGGTAACGGCGTGATGATTGGCACCGCGAAAAGTGGAATGACGCGGCGACGAGTTGTGTGAGAACGCAGACGGCAGGCAACTGAAGCGGGCAGACGGCAGTCGGCAGAGGGCAGACGGCAGAGAGGGCGCCAGGCATCGCGTTTTCACCTCTGCGTTCTACGCACTGCCCACCGCCCACTGCCCGCTTCAGTGCGCTGCCCACTGCCGTCTCATACGGCTCGTTCCGAGCCCCGACTGAGGCGGCGTCCCAACGGCCGCCGTGACTACGATCGGCTCGTTGATCGGCTGTACGACGACACCATCGCCCAGTCGCTCGCGGGACCCCACGACGATCATCTCCTTCTCATCCTGATGAAGCGCGACGCGCGGTACGCTCACTGCCGTACCGACGGGGCGAACGATCACCCTCGTGGCAACGCGACTCTCGCGCGCCTCGACCCGTTCGACGTGACACCCGGCGGGCCCGATGAACGAACCGACAGCGGTGGCGATCAGCGTTAGGCGCGGCTCGTGCCGTGAGAATGTACTCGTATGGTCATTGGATATGGATCTCCCAAGTCGATCTCGCTGGTTGGTTGACCGTTTGCGGTCGTGGCGACACGGTAGCCACCAGCCTGAAAGCAACGCGGAGGCCAAACGACCCGCGGTCCCGAGCTCCGAGACATCGTAATGGAATGCGACGACTTGCGAGCGTTCACGAGATCCCGATTCGCCGGCTCGTGGCGTGAACGAGCCGCGGGATTTCACGAAATCACGGAATGTCGTGGTGGCCCGCCCCGACCGGTGCGACGACGTCGGCTGGCGGGGGTGACGGATCCGCCTCTCGATCTCGAGCGGGTGGCGCTGCATTTCTGACGCGGCTGGCGGCAGGCGGCAGAGGACCATGTCTTCCGCCACCTGTCATCTGCCCCTGCCGTCTACCGTCTTCGGTTGTCTGCCCTCTGCCGTCCAATACGGCTCGTTGCGAGACGAACCAGAAACAGGCCGCGCGCCGGCCGCCCGCGCCAGCTCGGCATGTGCCACAACCGCTCCGCTGCACCGCCGCTGGCGATTGTGCCTTCGCATGTCCAGGTACCCTAAACCCGAGTAGCGCCGCCAGGATTACGGCATCGGGTGGTGACGACGTGCGCGCACAGCGATCGGCTCGTGGCGAGATCGACCGAGCACGTCGAGCCAGTCGGTGTCACGCACGCATCAGCCCTTGGGCCGGACGAACAGCTGATACTGGGGTTCTCCAGCCAGACGAGCAAAATCCGCATCCGTGTGGAGATCCATGCCCTGCCCGCCTAACGCCTCGCGCAGAAGCCGCACCGATTCCGGACCGTCGCCGAGCACCGCCATGATTCTCGCCTGACCGAGGATCGCGTCCTCGCGCGGACGGTTGACCGATCGGCTCAGCCGCCGGAGCGTCGCTACCCAGCGGCGCGCTTCGGTGGTGTCGCCGCGATGCGCAGCAATCGCACCGAGCATCGCGCGGTGGTCCGCCACGCCATCGCGGTCGTCGCGCGCGAGCTGGCGGAACAGTGAATCCGCGACCAGCCACCGGCCCGCGTCGTAGACCGCTCTGGCCACCTGGCGGCGCATGATCAACGACGCCGCCGCACTCGCTGGCTGCGCCCCGAACCATGCGATCGCGCGATCGAGAAGCTGCGCGGCCGGTGCGGCGTGCCCGTGCGCCTTCAGCTCCTCGGCGATCTGGAGCATCATCGTGCCGGGCGTATCGCGCCCATCGCGCGGCAGGGCGAGCATCGTGTCGACCAGCGCAAGCGCACCGGCCACGTCGCCTAACGCCGTCCGCGCACGCGCCTCGACGACGACCGCCGTCGGATGAGTGGGGTGTCGGCGGCGGCCACGAACGGCGACGTCGAGCTCGCGCTGGTGCTCGCCCAGTTGGTGATAGGAATCCGCCATCAGATACCAGTACCCGAACCCGCTCGCGCCATCCGGCCCGAGACGCTCCAGCAACTCGAGGCTCCGTCGAGGACGGTTGAGCCACCGCGCATTCTCGGCGAGGCCGTACAGGAATCGACCGGGCACGAGGTCGGCGGCGCGCTCGAGTGCATCGTAGGAGCGGACCCAGTCCTCGTCGCGCACCGCCAGCATCCACTCGAGCCAATGAAGCTGAACGGGCGGCAATCGATCGCGCTGCGTGTTCACCATGTCGATTACGGAGTCCGCGCCCGGCCGATCGCCGAGGTTCATCCGTACGATGGCGATCTCCAGCATCGCCCACGTAAATGTCGGGTCGAGCGTCGCCGCGCGCTCGAAGTGCGGAAGGGCATCACCCGGTCGGTTGTGAAGCTTGAGCTCCGTCCCCTGCTCGAACTCCGCGAACGCTTGAAAGGTGGGGGGCGATGTAGCAACCGGCATCCAGGCGTAGTGGGGATCCAGGAGCGCCGCGAACGCACCGGCCACTCGCCCTGCGACCGTGTCCACTGACACATCGAGCGCCGAGACGGGCATTGCCGCAGGCACGACCCAGCGCACCTGGTCGCCTGACGCCTCGAGGATGCGTGCGGTCAACCGCAGCGAATCGCCCAGGCGGTGAAACGAGGTGATCACCAGCATCCCCGCGCCGGTTTCTCGGGCGATGCGCCGCGGGTCCGGGGCATCGGCGGAGCTGGCGGCGCGGACTGGCGCCGGCAGCACGACGTTCACGAGCCCGGTTCGAACGAGTGCATCGCGGATGGCCGCGTCGGTGCGCTCCGCGACGAAATCCGATGAGCGATCGGCAGGCGAGTTCCACGCGGACCACACGATCACGCGCCGCGGATCGAGCGGCGGAGCACGCCGTGGCGCGAGCGTCGCGACGACCGCCACCGTTGCGATTGCGACCAGTGCCCCGAGCCCGGTAATGGTTCGTGGCGTCAGGTTCCGGGTGTCGCGCCGGGGCGGCGCCGTCGCGGGC
>DASUGD010000371.1:0-42241 GCA_036274195.1 Gemmatimonadaceae bacterium
GGCGCAATCCGACATTCAAACGAAGGGGAAACGGAAGCGGCCGGAAACGACCGATCGGGCGGATTGCTCCGAGGCCGGGACGACTCCACCCGCAATGAGCGGTTTAGCGAGAACAATCTCGGGTGGCATGAGATGAGCGCCCCGAGGCCGTTCCCAAAGGAATCACGGCTTGTTGAGCATGGAGCTCTCCGCTACGCGGGGCGATCCGCCAGATCCATTGTTTCCGGCCGCTTCCGTTCCCCCTTTTTCCTGAGTATGGCCCGGGGTCGTAGCCGGTCCAAGTGGCTACCCATCGTCCCGGTGGAACTGCCCGCTAGTAGTCGACCGGACGCAAGTACGACTCGCCGATCGCGGTGGCGCTGAGCATCGCGACCGTCGGAAGGCGCCGCTTCCAGTGCGTACTTTCGAGGCGGCGGCGCACCAGTGCCACCTCGGCGTCGTTGAACCCCCGATCGGCAAGCTCGCGCGGCGTGTACCCGGAGAGCAGCCAGTTCAGGATCTGATCCGCCTTCCCGTAGCTGATCCCGAAGTCCCCCTCGTCGGTCTGTCCGCTGATGAGGTCGGCCGATGCGGGCTTGGTGACGATCGCTTCGGGAACACCGAGGTGGCGCGCGAGCGCCCACACCTGCGTCTTGAACAGGTCGCCTAACGGATTGATGGGCGGCGAATCGTCGGCGTGCCAGGTGAAATAGCCGAACAGGCGCTCCGTCTTGTTGCCGGTGCCAAGTGGGAGCGCATGATAGCGGGACGAGAGGTCGAACAGCGCGATCATTCGGACACGCGCCATGACGTTTCCGCGGCGCGCCGGATCCGCATCGGGCTCCGTCGCCAGGTAGCCGTCCACGGCACCGGTGATGTCGATCGTCCGGGCATCGACGCCGAGGGCGTCGATGACCAGCTGCGCGTGCTCGAGACTCGACGGATTGGACGTCCGATAGGGCAGCCGCACGGCCACCACGTTGGCCGGCCCGAGCGCTCGCGCGGCCAGATACGTCGTCACGGCGGAGTCCACGCCGCCTGACAGGCCAACGACGGCGCGCTCGAAGCCTCGACGCCGCATCTCGTCGCGAATGAACGCGACCAGCCACTGCTCGACGAGCGACGGGTCGATGTCGAGCGGCGGCGGTGCTCCTCGCGCCGCCTCCCCGCCATGAACGATGCACAGGTCGACCGCCGGGCCACGTGCGTTCCGGTCGCCCGCCACGCCGGGTGACGACTGTGGCGAGGCTGGCGCGGAGTCAGGTGTACCGGCGTCCGCGGCGTTTCGGACACTCCTGTCGCTCGACGGAACCCCATCCCACTCGACCGGAGGCCTAACGTGGTCGCGATCGACCGCGTCCAGCAGGTCTCGCAGATGCGGCAGGGCGGTGCGCAGATCCGCGAGAAGCGGCACGTCGGCACGGGCCCGGGCGAGATCGCCTAGATCGATCGACGCGACCAGCATTGCCTCGTCCCACACGGGTGCCCGACCCCGGAGGTCGCCGCGCGGGCCCATCAGCATCGACGCGCCGGGGAACATCTTGCCACCCTCGCTCCCGACCAGGTTCGAGAACGTCACGAATACGCCATGCTCTTCGGCGATGTCGCGAACGAGCCGCTCCCATCGGGCGACCGATGCGGGTCCGGTAATGGCGTCGTCACGCGGCCAGGCGCCGCGAGCGGGCGCGGCGGAGGAGAGGAAGATCAACTGCGCGTCGTCCAGCGCCGTCACAGTGCCCGAGAGACTGTGCCACGCATCTTCACAGACGAGGATCGCGGCGCGGCCCCACGGTGTATCGAACGCTCGCATCTCGTGGCCGCGCTCGACGAAGCGCTCTTCGTCGAAGAGCCCATACGTCGGAAGGAAATTCTTTCGGTGAACGTGAAGAATCTCGGGCTCCCCACTGCCGAGTCGAACGTATGCGGCGCTGTTGTAGAGCGTGTCTCGCCACTTCTCGTAGAACCCGAGAACGACGTCAACGGGAAGTGGCTCTTGCAACGCGCTGCGATACGCCGCGTCGAGGTCACGTGCGAGCTCGCCCGCCGTCACCGCCAGGTCTCGCACCCCCCCCTCGACGAAGTATCCCGTCGCCGCAGTCTCGGGGAATTGCACCACGCCAGGCCTGGGCGTGAGGGTGGCGGCGCGCGCGAGGAGGGCGCCCAGGCGCGCAATGTTGGAAGCGTAGTCGCCTTTCCGCGGTCGGAACTGGACGATCGCCAGGTCGAGCGTCGATGCCATGCTGAAAGTTGCCATGGTCATGCAGGCATCGGAATGCCAGACGCGTGATCGCTGTCACAGTGCGCGGAGCAGCTGCGATCGCGGTCCGGGTACGTTCGAGGTAGTCAGGTGTATGTTACGCGCTATGGCTGTCCCGCGATTGTTCTCGTGCCTCTCGGTGGTCGTTGCGACCGCTGTCTCGACCGCGGCGCGTCTTCCGGCGCAGGAGCGACAGTCGAACGAGGCGTGGCGGATCGTCGTGCCGCCTCAGTCGTCGCTCGTGTTTGCTCGGGACGGGTCGTTGATTGGTGAGATCGGAAAGGAGAAGCGCACGCTCGTTTCGATCAGGACGCTGCCCCGCTACGTGGGACAGGCGTTCGTGGCCGTGGAAGATCAGCGTTTCTACCAGCATGACGGCGTGGACGTGGTCGGGATTGCCGGCGCGCTCAAGGATGCCGTGCGCGGTGACCCACGCGGTGCGAGCACGATCACGCAGCAGCTCGTCGGGAACATGCACCCCGACCTGGTCGACCGGCGGGACAAGAGCCCGATGCGCAAGCTTCGCGAGCAGTCCGCGGCGCGCGAGATGGAGAAGCACTATAACAAGGAGCAGATTCTCGAGGCTTACCTGAACCAGATCAGTTTCGGGCACGGCTGGTACGGTATCGAGGCGGCATCGAGGCACTACTTCGGGAAGGGGGCGGCCCAACTGACTCTTGCCGAGGCGGCAACGCTCGCGTCGATGCCGAAGGGCCCGGCGATCTACGATCCCATCAAGGCGCCGGAGCGCGTCACGGAGCGCCGGAACGTCGTGCTGACGCTCATGGCCCAGCAGAAGTATGTGACGCCCGCGCAGGCGGAAGCGGCGAAGCGTGTGTCCCTCAAGACCGTACCTAACGCGGGCTTCTCGGTGGAGGCACCGTATTTCCTGGACGTCGTGCGCATCCAGGCCGAACGCGCGGGCGTGCCCGTGTCCACGGGTGGGTACCGGGTCTACACGAGCCTCGATCCGTTATTGCAGCGCGCCGCGAACGAGGCGCTCGTTGCCGGGATCGAGGACGTCGAAGCGCTTCCGGGCTACCGCCACACCAAGTTCGCCACTCGTCCGAAGGGAAGCACGGACTACCTGCAGGGCGCGGTGGTCGCCATGGATCCCACGAGTGGCGACGTGAGGGCGCTGGTCGGCGGCCGCGACTATCGAGAATCGTCGTTCGATCGCGTGATCGACGGGATGCGGCAGCCCGGGTCGGCGTTCAAGCCGATCGTGTACGCCGCGGCGATTGCCGACAGCCTGACCGCGAGCACCATCATACCCGACACGGCCATAGCCATTCCGCTGGACCGTGGCCGCGTGTATCGCCCGGACAACTCGGACAATCAGTTCCTCGGGCCGATCACCATCCGGGAGGCGCTGACGAAATCCAGGAACGTCGTGGCGGTGCAGCTCGCCGAGCAGGTGGGAATGGACACGATCGTGCATCTGGCGCGACGATTCGGGATCGATGCGCCGGTCGCACCCTATCCCGCGAGCGCCATCGGGGCGTCCGCACTGCAGCCGCTGGATCTGGTTGGCGCGTACACCGTGTTCGCGAACCTCGGAGCGCACGTGGACCCGCGCTTCGTCTACCGAATCGAGGACCGGGCAGGGAACGCCGTCTTCACGAACCCTGCCGCACCACCGCGAGCCGTGATCGATCCCAAGGTCGCGTTCATCGTTCGCGACATGATGCGCGAGGTGGTCGAACGCGGCACCGCCACGTCGGTGCGACGCTACCTGCCCGCAACCATTCCGGTTGCCGGGAAGACCGGCACGACGAACGACAACAGCGACGTGTGGTTCGTCGGCATGACGCCCGAGCTGGTGGCCGGCGTCTGGCTGGGATTCGACAAACCGAAGACGATCACTGCCGGCGCCGCGGGAGGGACGCTCGCCGCACCGATCTTCGGCAAGATGATGGCCGAGTACTACGCCGCTCGGGGCTCGGCGCAGTGGACGGCGCCGCAAGGGCTCATTGTCGCACAGCTCGACCGCGTCAGCGGCCAGCTCGCGGACTCCACGACGCCCCCGGATCGCCGGTACACGGAGTATTTCTTGGAGGGAACGGAGCCGCTCCCGCTTCGCGTGAACGGCTGGCTGCTGTTCAAGAACGGGCCGATCGTGTTCTGAGGTGACGCACCCCTAACGAGTGAACGCCGGGGTGGCGAGTCACTCGTGGCGGATCGCGTCGATCGGACTCAAGCGCGCTGCTCGCCGCGCCGGGTACGTTCCGAACGTGAGGCCGACGATGATCGCGGAGCACGCGGCGGACAGCACGGTCGACCACGAGAACGTCGCGTCGAGGTAAATGGCCTGCGCCTGTGCCCGAATTCCGGCCACGATCGCGAACGCTCCGGAAAGCCCGAGGGCCACGCCGAGGAGACTCCCCGCGCCCGAGATCGCCACCGACTCGGCCAGGAACTGCAGCAGGATGTCGCGGCGCCGCGCGCCTAACGCCTTTCGCACGCCGATCTCGCGTGTGCGCTCGGTGACCGAGGCCAGCAGGACGTTCATGATGCCGATGCCGCCAACGAGCAGCGAGATGCCCGTGAGCGCCCCCATGAACAGTTTGAAGACGAAGATGCCGTCGGTCGCCTGAGCCAACCGCTGGGAAGAAGTCTGCACCTGAATGCGGCCTTCCCAGCGTCCGAACCGTTGCGCCACCCAATCCTCGACGAGGCCCTTCGTGAGCTCCACCTCCTCGAGGCGCCGTGCCTTCACGAGGAGCGTGGGGGTTCGAGGCGCCGTCGTCGCGGGCAGTACCGTGCTCGCGGCCTCGAACGGCACGTAGAGGTTCAGGGCGAATTCTCCCTTGTACGGCGCCAGGATTCCTATGACCTCACGCGGATTGCCATTGACTCGCACGGTGCGCCCAAGCATCGACGAGGGCGATCGACCCGCCGCCAGCTCCTGCGCGAGCTTGTTGGAGAGCACGACCACCGGGGCGTTTCGCGAAGCTTCGATCGGAGAGAAGTATCGGCCGTCAGTGAACTGGAGGCGCATGAACTGGTCGGCATCCGCGAGCGTGGCAGTGACTCCGGTCGACCGACGTTTCCCCGTCTGCGGGGATTCCACGGTTGCGCGGCCTGCGAGCGAGAGCGACACGCCGCTCGCGCGGTCGATCTCATCGCGAGCAGCGGTCGCGTCAGCGAGCGTGAACACGGGATAGTCGCGCACCGGAAGCGTCTGCCCATCCACCGTCTCCGTCGTCTTCGACGTGACGCTCACGGTCTGCACATCGGTGGTCCGCTCGACCTCCGCCCGGGCCATCCGCTCCATTCCGTCACCCAGCGAAAGCACGGCGACGAGGGACGCGACGCCGATGATGACTCCCAATGTCGAAAGCGCCGTTCTCAACGGGTTCACCCGAAGCGCGTCCATGCCAACGCGCGAAGCGGCGACAAGCGAAAAACGCATCGAACTACCGGTAATGGGTTAGGAACCAACAGAAACCGCGCTGGCTCACGTACGAGCCAGCGCGGTCGAGTGTTGCAGGTTCGGCTGCGGGATGTCAACCAACCCCGCGGCTTACGCGGCTGCCATCGCTTCCTTCTTCTCCTCGGCCGCTTCCGAATCCTTCTCGGGCACCAGAGCGATCTTGAGGACTTCCTCGAGCGTCTCCACAGGGTGGAAGCTCAGCTGCGAGCGCACATCCTCGGGAATGTCCTCGATGTCAGCCTCGTTTTCCTTTGGGAGAACGATGACCTTGATGCCCGCTCGGTGGGCGCCGAGCACTTTCTCTTTGAGACCACCGATCGGCAGGACGCGACCGCGCAGTGTGATCTCCCCCGTCATCGCGACGTCCCGGCGGACCGGCCGATCCGACATCTCCGACACCAGGGCGGTCGCGATCGCGATACCGGCGGACGGGCCGTCCTTCGGAATCGCCCCCGCCGGCACGTGAATGTGGGCCTCGATTGCGCCCAGGCGATCCTTCGGGATGCCCAGCTTGGCCGCGTTGTTGGTGGCGTAAGTGAACGCAGCCCGAGCCGACTCCTTCATCACGTCGCCGAGCTGGCCGGTGAGGATGAGCGAGACTGCACCGCCGGGGCCGACCTGCATGGAAGAATCGACGTTAGGCGCCCCACCATAATACCGTCGGATCGACGCCTCCACGAACATGATGTCGCCGCCCATGGGCGTGTAGTACATGCCCGTGGCAATGCCGACCTCGTTCGTCTCGGCCGCGCGCTCGGGGTGAACCTTGGGACGGCCGAGGAGCTCTCGAACCTCGTTTGCGTCGATCTTTCCGTCCTCGATCATTCCGGTGTCGCCCGCGGCGATCCGTCGCGCGACCTTGCGCGCCACGGCGCCGATCTGGCGCTCGAGCTGACGCACGCCGCTCTCGCGCGTGTAGTTGGACACGACGGACATGACCGCGTCGTCGGTGAAGCTCACCTTCTTGTCGGCCAGCCCGGCGTCCTCGAGCTGACGCGGGATGAGGTACTTCTTCGCGATCTCTGCCTTCTCTCGTTCCGTGTACCCCGCGAACTCGACCGTTTCCATTCGGTCGAGCAACGGCCCCGGAATGTTCTGAATGAAGTTCGCCGTCGCGATGAAAATGACCTCACTGAGGTCGAACGGAACTCCGAGGTAGTGATCGGTGAAGCTGTCGTTCTGGGCGGGGTCGAGGACCTCGAGGAGCGCACTCGATGGATCGCCCTGGAACGAGACGCCAAGCTTGTCCACCTCGTCGAGGAGGAATACGGGGTTCTTGGTGCCTGCCTGCTTCATTCCCTGGATGATCCTTCCCGGCATCGCGCCCACGTAAGTGCGGCGGTGTCCGCGGATGTCCGCCTCGTCGCGAGCGCCACCCAGCGCGACGCGTACATACTCACGACCGAGCGCGCGCGCGATGGATTTCGCGATGGAGGTCTTGCCGACACCCGGCGGGCCCACGAAGAGGAGGATCGGGCCCTTGGCCATAGCTCTGGCCTTCACCTCTTTCGCGTCGGTGATTGTCCGGTCGTCATCATCGGCGACGTTCAGCGACGGCGTCGCGTCCTCCTTCGAGGCCTTGATCTTCGAAGCCGGCAGCTCGCCGGTCTTCTCGACCTCCTCGGCGAGCTGTTGGGCGCGAAGCTGACGAACTGCGAGAAACTCGAGGACGCGGTCCTTGACGTCCTGCAGCCCGTAGTGATCCTCGTCGAGCACCTCCGTCGCGCGCCGGAGGTCCAGGTGGTCGTCCGAGCGTGTATTCCACGGAAGCTCGGCAATCCATTCGAGGTACGTTCGGATCACCTGCGCTTCCATCGACTCCCGCCCGGACCGCTCCAGGCGGCCGAGCTCGCGCTCGACCTCGGCTCGCGCTTCCTTGGGCAGGTTCAGCTTCGTCAGCTTGTCGCGTAGCTCACTGACCTCCTTCGCCTGATCGTCGTCGCCCAGCTCCTTCTGAATCGCCTTGAGCTGCTCGCGCAGATACATCTCGCGCTGGCGCTCTCCGAGCTCTTCCTGAACTTGCGACTTGATCTCCTCCTGCGCCTCGAGCAAGCCGATCTGCCGCTGGACGTGGACGAGCACGCGCCGGAGCCGCTCTTCGACGCTCAAGGTCTCGAGCAACCCCTGCTTCTCCGCCACGGGAAGTTCGATGTAGCCGGCAACCAGGTCGGCGAACTTTCCGGGCTCCGTAACCGAGTCGAGAACCTGGTGAACGACCTCCTCCGGTAGCCCGCGACGCTCGCCAAGCTCGGCGGCGCGCTCGCGGATCTCTTTGTGGAGCGCCTCGAAGGCCGGGTCGTGATCGTTCAGCGGCGTCATCTCTTCGGTGGACATGACGACCGCGGTGAGATAACCCTCCGACGTCGAGTACTGGAGGGCGGTGGCCCGCTGCTCACCCTGAAGCAGAAGTTGAACGCCACCAAGACCGCGCTGGATCTGCCCGATTCGCGCAATCACGCCCATCGAGTAGAGGATGTCCGGCGTGGGTTCATCCGTGTTGTCGCGCTGCGCGACCGCGAACACCAGCCGGTCGCCTTTCAACGCCGCTTCGATCGCGCGCAGCGTTCCCGGTCGGCCAGCCGCAATCGGCGCGGTAAGGCCCGGAAAGATCACGGTTCCGCGAAGCGGAAGGACCGGAAGGGTTTGGCGTTGAGCCATTCTGAGTACCTATGCTGAGAGAGCGTTCCCGCGTCCGGCGGGCCGGGTGTGACCGCGCACACTCCATTCCACGGCAGTCGGTGAACCATTGCCCGCCGTGGAACCCGCTGCGACCTGGTTCGTGCAGCGGCATTGCGGCGCCTTAGTGCATGGATCGGGCACGTGAGTTACGCCAACCTGGCGGGGATTGCAACTTTCCGCGGCCGCTATGTCGTAGGGGTGGTCGCAAAAGGCAGTGAGACATCGCCGTCCTGCAGCCGTCATGGTGATGCATCTCAAGTCAGCGCGCCACCTTACTCGTCTTTTCAGATGTCCGTCGCGGTGCTACACTACTCCACTCGCCCCTCCCACCAACGGATAATCTCGGTGCCGGATCCCGTCGTCTCGTCCTCGGACGCTGAGCTGCGCGCGCACGTCGAGCGCGTGCTCAGCGCCAACTATGAGCTCGACCGTGAGATCGGCCGAGGGGGGATGGGAATCGTCTACAAAGCAAAGGACCGCCGACTGAAGCGACCCGTCGCGGTGAAGTTGCTCCCCCCAGAGCTCGCGTTTCGCAGCGAGATTCGATCGCGGTTCCTGAAAGAGGCCGAGACCGCCGCCCAGCTCAGTCATCCCAACATCGTTCCCATCTACAGCGTCGACGAGCGTGACGGACTTGTGTACTTCGTCATGGCGTTCGTCGACGGCGAGAACCTCGCCGCGCGCCTTCATTCGCAGGGCCGCCTGGACGCCACGGAATCACGACGCATTCTCAAAGAGGTCGCCGAGGCGTTGGCATACGCCCACGAGCGAGGTGTCGTACACCGCGACATCAAGCCCGACAACATCCTGCTCTGTGCCGATGACGACGGCCGCGTCATGGTCACCGACTTCGGCATCGCACGAGCGGTGAGCGAGGGGTCGGACTCCCGACTCACTGCCACGGGGATGGCGATCGGCACGCCGGCGTACATGTCTCCCGAGCAGTCAATGGGCGAGCGAGACATCGATGGCCGTTCGGACCTCTACGCGCTGGGTGTCGTCGGCTACCAGATGCTCGCGGGGGAGCTGCCGTTCAACGCGCCAAGCACGCCGGCGCTGCTCGTCAAGCAGATCAGCGAGCGCCCCACGCCGATCGACGTCCATCGCCCCGACGCACCGCCCGATCTCGCTCGCGCCGTGATGATGCTGCTCGAGAAAGATCCGGCGAACCGGTTTCCGAGCGCGGACGCGCTCGTGACGGCGCTCGATACGGGCGACGTGCCGGAGCTCCCGTCGTCGAGCATGACGCAGGAGCCGAACCGGCTCGCGGGCATCCCGACGCAGTCGCGTGACTCCTGGTCCGTGTCCGACCAGATGGGCTCGGACGTCACGCCGGAAGAAATGGCCCGGTGGCGTGACGAGAAAGTCGTCGCCTTCCGAAAGAAGCTCGCCCCCTTCTTCGCCGTGAGCGCGGTCATCACCGTGCTCGCGATCTTCGGCGTCCTCAACGCCATGGGCGTGGTCGGGATCTGGAGCGTGTACCTGGCCTACCAGTATGCCAAGCTCTGGACCGACGGGTTCGACTGGCACGACGTCTTCAAGCAGCCCAAGGATCGGCTGTTCTTCGACGTCGTGGCAGAATCGATCGACGATTTCCGGGCGCTATTCGACAAGAAGAAGCGCGCCGAGGTTCTCGAGCGCGACCGCCTGCGAGCGCGCAGGTCCAATCGACGCCTATTCGGCGACAACTCGGCGCGGCCGCTGCCCACGTCGCAGATTCCTGCCGCCAATCTCGCTCGCGTTTCTCCGACATACTCCGCGAAGGTTCGTGACGCGGCGCGACACCGCGACGACATCCTGCGGCTGATCGAGACACTCCCGAAGCGAGAGCGTGAGCAGGTGGAGGAGGTGCCGGCGACGGCTGACGCGCTTTACCGCCGCATCGAGCTCCTGGCGGGAGATCTGACCGAGCTCGATCGCGGGTTCGCGTCCGATGACGGCGACAAGGTCGAGCGCGAGATCGAGCAACTCGAGGCGGCGGCCAACCCCCTGGACGGTCGAAGCGAAGAGCGAATCCGCCGGCTCTCGGTTCTGAGGCGCAAGTTGATTTCTCTCCGCGACCTCAAGAAGCGTCGCGAGAGTCAGAGCGCGCGGTTCGAGAACTGCGTCCTCGCGCTCGAGAACATGCGGTACGACGTCCTGAAGCTGAAGACCGGTGGGCAGAGCTTCCAGCAGGTCACACAGCTTGCTGAACGCGCGATGGTCCTGGCGCAGGAGGTCGACAACGCGGTCTACGTCGCCGAGGAGATGCGCAAGCTCGGGGTTCGCGACTCGGGAGTTGCGAATCGGCGGACGTCGTGAGGCCGCCGCCAACGCGATCGACTGGGCCGTCGGGTAGATAAAATGCCTGACGAGCTGCAGGCTCGCCTTTCCGCCGCGGTTGGTGCCCGCTACGAGGTCTCGGACGAGATCGGGCGCGGGGGCATGGGCGTCGTGTTCCGCGCCCGCGATGTTCGACTCCGTCGTGCGGTGGCCATCAAGCTGCTCCCGCCGGAGCTCGCGTTTCGCGACGAGGTGCGGTCACGCTTCCTCCGCGAGGCGCAGACCGCCGCCCAGCTCAGTCACCCGAACATCGTCCCGATCTACAGCGTCGACGAAGTCGAGGGGCTCGTGTTCTTCGTCATGGCGTTGGTGGAGGGCGAAAGTCTTGGCCGTCATTTGAAGCGTGAGCCACAGGTGCCGCTCGACTTCGCGCACCGAGTGCTCCGAGACGTCGCGGACGCCCTGTCGTACGCACACGCTCGATCGATCGTCCATCGCGACATCAAGCCGGACAACATCCTGATCGATCGCGTGAGCGGCCGAACGCTCGTCTCAGATTTCGGGATCGCGCGCGCCGCCGAGGGCGACTCGCGCCTCACGGTGACCGGGGTCGCCGTCGGAACGCCGGCGTACATGAGCCCCGAGCAGGCGGTTGGCGAGCGCGACATCGACGGGCGAAGCGACCTGTATTCGTTAGGCGTCGTGGGCTACCAGATGCTCACGGGAGAGCTGCCGTTTGCTGCCAACAACACGCCGGCGATGCTCATGAAGCACATCAACCAGGCGCCGCGGCCCATCCGCGATCTGCGGCGCGACGTGCCGCCCGGCCTCGAACGCGCGATCGAACGCGCCATGGCGAAAAAGCCCGATCAGCGATGGCCGGACGCGGTTGGCTTTCGGGACGCCTTGTCCGACGATTCCGTCCCGTCGGCGCCGCTCGCCGACGCGGTGGCCACACACGCCGACGCTTCCCGGCCTAACGCTGGTCAGTGGAACCCGCCGGCGACCCACCGCGCCATGCGGGACGTCACTCCGCCGCCGGGGAGGTACGTGCCCCCTCCGGCGCCGGTACCTCCGCCGGCTCCTCCCTGGCTGCAGTCACGCGGACCGGCCGACGGCTCGCAGCCGGCGATCCCACCGTGGATGCCCAACTCGTGGCGTGATGTCCGTAGGGAGTGGCGGCAGTACAACAAGGACCAGCGCCGCCTGCTCAAGGAACAGATTCGGGAGCAGCGACGGGCGTACGCTCGCGGCGCCTTCATGCCGCCCGGCGTCTCGCCAGGTCAGGAAGTGCCGATCGAGTACCGCATTCGCGCGTTTCGCATGCATCTCGCGCGTGTGGGGACGACGGCTGCCATTCTCGCGGGGGTCAACATCGTCACGTCGCCCATGGTTCCGTGGTTTCTCGTGCCGGCCGCGTTCATGTCGCTGTCGGTGCTGAGGCGGGGTGGGTCGCTGTGGGCCGAGGGGGTCCGGATGCGAGACATTTTCGGCAAGGATGCCCGCCTCCCGGCCAGGAGCCCGAATGCGGCGGGCGGGCAGGCGTTAGGCGTTGCGATCGCGAGCCGCGCGCCGCAACGGGCTGCGGCACTGGTTCCGCGCGACGTACTCGACGGGCCGCATGGGGCGAAGGTGATGCGGGCTGCGGAAGACGAAGCGGAGATCGTCGAGGCGATCGAAAGGTTGCCGAAGGCCGATCGGGACATGATTCCCGACGTGCGTCCGACGGTGGAGTCTCTGGTGGAGCGCGTCGCGTCGCTCGCGCAGGCGCTTCAGCGGCTCGATCACGACGTGACCCCCGAGACGCTGGCGCGCATCGACGCGCGAATCGCCGCCGCGTCGGCGGAGCCGGACACGAGCGAGCGCGAAAAGAAACTGACGCTGCTGCGTCGCCAGCGGGAAACGTTGGATGACCTGCTCGGTCGACGGGAGTCACTCGTCTCGCAGCTCGAGAGCGCGTCGCTGATGCTGCAGAACATCCGGATCGATCTCATTGCGCTGCGCGCCGCGGGGGTGCAGTCGTCGATTGACGACGGATCCTCGGCGACGCAGGAAGCGCGGGCCCTGTCGCGGGACATCGGCCACGTGCTGGAGGCGGCGAAGCAAGTGCGAGATTAGGGACTGGGGACCGGGGACTGGGTCACTGGGGACTGCGGACTCGGGACTGGAGGGAACGGGGAACCGGGAACCGTGACTCCGCGTGGAGTCCCAGTTCCCAGTCCCGATTCCCGATTCCCGATTCCCGATTCCCGGCGATCGAAATCGCGGCGTGGCGCGGTAGAAAGCGTCGTGACGACATGAATCCTCCGGCGATGCGATGGCGTGGGGGGAGCGAGTCCCAACGCTGCCGGCCGGCGAGCGTGAGCGTCGCGAGTTACAGCGTGTGACTGTTGCCACGTGTACGCCGCACGATCGCGCTCGGATTTGTCGGGGCCGATCGTCGTCACGGAACAAGGGACGCGGGCCGCTCATCGGAGTGTTCAGGGAAATCGGACGCGGCTACATTCTCGCTCAGCATGAGTCGCCGCCTTCGACGATTCCAAGCCGCAATCGGCGTCGCGCTCGCATCGTCCGCGATCGCTTTCGGTGCGTGTGACCGGAAGCCTGCTCCAACGCCCGAAAGCGACACGCATGTCGCCGCCAGGACTGCGAGCCCGGCTCCGCCGTCGCCGCCCGACTCCGTCGCGCGACCGCCGCAGCCACGAGTGCCGACACCGCGCGTCGTCCGTGGCCTTTACGTGAATCGATGGGCGGCGCTCGGGCAACGAATGTGGGAGCTCATCGAGGTCGCGAAGCGCACCGAGGTGAACGCGCTCGTCATCGACGTGAAGGATGATCGAGGGTTCGTGCTCTACCATTCGACGGTACCGCTCGCGCGCGAGATCGGTGCCGACACCTCGCGGCCAATGTCGTATCGGCGCGTCCGCGCGGTGCTCGATTCCATGCGGACCCGCGGGATCTATCCCATCGCGCGGATCGTGGTCGCGAAGGATCCGCTGCTCGCCGAGCACAAGCTCGAGTGGTCGATCAAGCGGCGGTCAGATCCGACGAAGCCATGGCTGGACAAGAACGGTAGGCCCTGGCTCGACCCGCACCAGCGAGGAGTGTGGCAGTATGCGGCGGACCTCGCGAAGGAAGCCGTGAACCTTGGCTTCAGCGAGGTGCAGTTCGATTACGTGCGGTTTCCCGACGAGAAACGCCTGGTGAGCGAGGCGACGTTCCCGCTGGCGAACGGCCGCGTCCGGGCCCAGGTCATTCGCGAACAGCTTGGCTTCACGCGCGGCGAGCTGCGCTCGACCGGGGTGCCGATGACGATCGACGTGTTTGGCCTGACGGCCACCGACACGACCGACATGGGAATCGGCCAGCAGTGGGAGAAATTCGTCGACCAGGCCGACGTCGTGCTGCCGATGGTGTATCCCTCGCACTTCGCGCCGGGAACGTACAAGCTGGCGAACCCTAACGCGGCGCCCTACGCCACGGTCGATCATGCGCTCGAGGATGCCGCGCGCCGCAGCCGCGGTGTGCCGAACGCGGCGCGCATCGTTCCCTGGTATCAGGACTTCACCCTCGGCCCGCCGCGCTATGGCCCGGCGGAGGTCAGAGCGCAGATCCGCGCCGGGTATGACAACGGCATCAAGAGCTGGCTGTTGTGGAACCCCGGGAGCCGCTACTCCACCCAGGCGCTCGCCGCGTCGATCGAGCCGGCGGACACGCTGGCACCGGGCTACGGCGGGAGCGCTCCCGCGCGGTAGAACGACTGCCACTTCTCGCCGCCTAACAAATATCCGACGGTGCCGCCGGCGAGCCCGCCGACGATCGCGCCCACGGTCGCCCCGGCGAGGAAGTCCGAGAACTTCGGGTCGACCTCCGGCAGGTTCGTCGCGCCGATCAGCGCGGCGCCGCCGAGGGCGCCAATGATGATGCCCTTGATCGTGGACTTGCGATGCGTGCGCCCGGCACTGACGTCGATCGACTGAATCGCGTTCGTCGGGAGCGTGACGCGCCGGAACTCGTCGACCAGGACCGGCCCGGTGTCGAATCCGAGGCGACGCCTAACGCCGGCCGTGTCCAGCTGGATGGAATCCGGCGGCAACGCTTCGACGCGGCCAACGAAGCGGTCCTCCCGGATGCTCGGCGCCCGGATGCGGACACGATCCCCCACGCGGGGCAGTTGGGGCGGCGGGTGGAGCTGCGCCGCCAGTGCCGCCGGGCTCACCGCTCCCAATGCCATGGCGACCACGAGCGTCGCCCTCCGAGTCCCCGACATCTACTCCCCCTCCAACTCGTCGAGCCGAGCCTCGAATTCGTTCACCATCCCCGGATGACCGAACCGGCGCGACGCATCAATGCCTTGGCGCAGGGCATCTCGCGCGTCCTCGATGCGACCCAACTTGACCAACGCGTCCGCGAGCCGGCCGTAGCCGTTCCCCTCGTCATCGTGTTGATCGAGGTATACGCGAAGGTGCTCCGCAGCCTCCTCATAGAGTTGTGCTTTGAGCGCCTCGTTCGCCAGCCCGAAACGGGCGAGCACGTTCGACGGGTTCTTCGCCACCATCGCGCGCATCGCCTCGAGTCGAGACGTCGTCATCTGGCCAATAGCTCCGCGAGCACGTCCGCAACCTTCTCCGGCGCCTCCTCAGGCGTGAAGTGCCGCGCGTCAGGCACGACCGCAAGGGAAGAGCCGGGAATCTCCGTGTGAAGCCGGCGACCGATCGATACCGGCAGGAACGGATCCTCCGCACCCCAGAGGATCGCCGTGGGTGCGACGATGTCCTTGAGCCGCGGCTCGATCGCCTTTGTCTCGTTGCTGTCGAGCGACATCATGTGCTCGACGAGTGAGTCGCGACCGTCGGGCTTTGCGAACGGGCGCACATACATCTCGATCGAATGCGCGCCGCGATCCGAGGTGACGTAACCGCGCATGAGATCGGTGCGCAGAATCGAGAGCAACCAGGTCGCAGGCAGATGGCGCGTGAGCGGCAGCATGGCTCGCGCGATCTTCACCTCGCGCCCCGGCCACAAGTCGAAGCCTACCGAGTTCACCAGCATCAGCCGCGAGACGCGAGTGGGCCACCGAACCGCCATCGTCTGTGCAATGCCCCCGCCAACATCGTGCCCGACGATCGTGGCGTAGTTGATCGCGAGCTCGTCGAGGAGACCAACAACGCGCTCGGCGTGCCCTCGCACCGACACATCCCGCCCCGCCGGCCGATCGCTTCGGCCGTAACCGAGGAGGTCAACCACCACGACACGATGACCCTTCGGCACCAGCGGAACCACATCCGTCCACAGATGCGACGATGTTGGAAATCCGTGAAGGAAAACGACTGGCTCGCCGGCTCCGCGACTTCCGGCAGCGTAGTAGTAGAGTCGCGCCCCGTTTACGTCGATGAACTCACCTCGCATGAAGGATCGCGGTGGAGGTACCCGAGCGACATCGACGGCATGAGTGCATTGCCATGAAGATCAGGCTCACGCGGCAAGATGTTCCTGCCAACGTCCTATAACAAGCGAAAGGGCCGAGGCGATACCGACTGTAACAGGCTGCCGCTGGCCGGGACCAGCACCCTCTAGCGTCCCGAACCGAATGTGCTATCCTTACGCGCCTGTCGCCGGCCCCTTGTGGAAAGCGTAACGAAAGCGTTGTCGGACAACGACTTAATCGCCTCCACCGTGACCGAACCAACCGCACACGTCGCCCCCGCACCGACACCGCTCGCGCCCGGAAGCCCCGTCGAGTTCCCAATGACGTGGTTGCTCGACCACGCGTCCAACGCGATTCGGTATCGGGCAATCGCGGACGTCGGACGGCTCGGCGGAGCGATGGCGCGCGAAGCGAGCGTGATGGCCTACGCGTACCCGCCGGCCCTTGCCCTCGCGGTTGCACAATCGCCCGACGGAACCTGGAACGGTGCAATGCTGGAGGTCCCGTCTCCGAGAGCAGACCATTTCGAGGGCGTCGGCACCATCAGCGCGTTTCGTCGGCTCCTCGAGTACGGTTGGGAAAAGGACGCGCCGCCGCTCATGCGCGCGCGGCGAGTGCTGTTTCGCCTCCTAGCCGAAGACGACGACCCCGCATTCTTGTTCGAGCTGGCGCCGCGTGGTGATGAGGACGGTGACATCGCTCGCCGCGGCCGTGCCGTGCTTCGCGAGGCAGCGGCAGCGGCGCTCGCTCAGGCGGGGTACGAAGGAGACCCGAGACTCCGAGGCGCTGCGATCCGTATACTCGGACGCATCGACTCGTTCATCAGGTCACCGCTCGCGCAAAAGCCGTGGGTGCGCGTCGGCAACAAGCAGGTGTTGGCGGCGGAGGCTGCGCCGCCCTCGATCTACGCGCTGGCAATGCTCGCGTACATGCCCCTATTCCGAAACGAGCATCACGTTCAGCTCGATCATATTTTCCGCTATGTATCACAGCCGCAGCCGCGTCAGGAAGCCCTCCAGCTGTGCGGCGCAAAGATCGTGGCGCAACCGCATTTGGTTCTGGGAGATCTCCTGCCTAACAGGAACGTCGCTGATGCGGACGTTCCGTTCGCGCTCGCCTGGCTCGAGCTCATGGCCCGCCTCGGCTTCCTGAGACGAAACGATGGCTGGGAGAAGCTGTTCGACCGGTTCCTCGATGACCGCGATCGGGATCTCGTGTGGCACCCACACAAGGGAATGGCAAT
The DNA here is from genome assembly GCA_036274195.1 of Gemmatimonadaceae bacterium. Taxonomy (GTDB): domain Bacteria; phylum Gemmatimonadota; class Gemmatimonadetes; order Gemmatimonadales; family Gemmatimonadaceae; genus JAJKIV01. Next base: position 17,285 of record DASUGD010000371.1, read on the forward strand.
GCCGCGTTCCTCGAACCCGTTCGTGTGGCCTGGCTTCCCGCTGGAGCAGATGACCTCGGGCGACGAACGTTGGACCGACGTAACGTTCCGTCTTGGACTCATCGCGCGTCTCTCGGGAAGACCACTCGAGCTGGTCTAGGAGCGACGGCCAGGGCCCCAACGGATCGATTGGCGTCAAGTCGCAGACCGAATTAAGTTTACGTCACGAGCGCCGGCGTTCATGCCCTCGGCGTGCGCCACTCGTGGAGCCGATTCCCACCGCTTGGGGTGTTGGCTCACCGAAGAGCCAGTTTCTGCCCCGCAGGACACTCTCTTCTCGACAGACACGCGTCCCACGTCGCGCGCGCAACCGTGCGTGGCGTGTCGGACTATTGCATTCGTTCGCCGGTCCTCGGGATGGTCCCGAGCAAGCGGCCCCGGCGACGCAACACAGGACTCAATGCCCACGACATCTCAAATCGAACCACGAGACGAAGCCCATTCTTCAGCTCCCGAGACGCCGGCCACCTTCAGTGACCTTGGACTAAGCCCCGCAGTGCTCGCTGCAGTCCGCGATGCCGGCTACGTACACCCAACACCAATTCAGGAGACAGCCATTCCGCTCGCGCTCAGTGGGCGCGACATGATCGGCCTCGCGAATACCGGAACGGGCAAGACGGCCGCGTTCACGCTCCCGATCATTGATCGTCTCCTCGGTGGGCCCAGACGGACTCGCGTGCTGATCCTGACGCCGACCCGGGAGCTGGCGGCGCAGGTTGAAGACAGCTTCCGCAAATACGGCAAGCACTCCGGCCTCGACGTCGCAGCGGTTTTCGGCGGTGTGCCCATCGAGCCTCAGGAGCGTGCGCTTCGCCAGGGCGTGGACGTCATCGTCGCTACTCCGGGACGCCTGATCGACCACATCGAACGACAGAACGTCGTCTTCGATGACCTCGAGGTGCTCGTGCTCGACGAAGCCGATCGAATGCTCGACATGGGATTCGCGCCGCAGATCAACCGCGTCGTGAACGAGATCCCTCAGTACCGACAGACCCTGTTGTTCAGTGCGACGATGCCTCCCGAGGTGGAGGCGCTCGCCCGGAAGTACCTTCGGAAACCGGTCGTCGTGCAGGTCGGGCGGCGTTCATCGGCGGCGAGCACCGTCGCGCACGCCGTGTATCCGGTGCCGCGCGAGAAGAAAAGCGCGCTGCTCGTGGAACTGCTGCGGAAGCCGGACATGGATTCCGTCCTGATCTTCACGCGGACAAAGCACGGCGCTGATCGGGTCGTACGCCATCTCGAGCGCGCGGAGATCACCGCGACGGCAATGCACGCCGACAAGTCCCAGGCGCAACGCACTCAGGCGCTGGAAGGGTTCAAGCGCGGCTCGATCCGCGTACTCGTCGCAACCGACATTGCGCAGCGCGGCCTCGACATTTCGGGGATCACCCACGTCATCAACTACGACGTGCCACAGCAGCCAGAAGACTACGTGCACCGGATCGGGCGGACTGGTAGAGCAGCAGCTACGGGTGATGCCTACACGTTCATGGCGCCTGACGAGATCGCGATGGTCCGCACGATCGAACGGGTCATAGGCCAGCAGATTCCGAGAATCTCCGTTCCCGGGTTCGACTTCGGTACTGTCGCGGCAGACTGACGCCTCGCTGCGGGCTTCCGGGAGGGCCGGCGCTCGAGCGCCGGCCCTTCGCGTTGGGCCATCATCGGCGCACGCGTCCCAGGCGAGACACGAAGATCGATTCCGCGGCCAGGCCTCGACGGACCACGATCGTGAGATTCGAAGCACCGTACCCCAAACCGTTAGGCGAGTAGGCCATCGAGTCGCGGGACGCGGAAAGCGTCACGCCGTGTGACGACGCGAGGTTGCGCCGCGCGATCGTGTCCGAGTAGCTGCGGACCGTCACGGTCGCGGCGACGGTGTCGAAGGTGATTGCCGTGCGCGATGAACGAGACAGCGACCATCGCCTCGCCACGGCGAATGTCGCCACGGTTTCCAGCGCGGCCGAGCGGACGCTCATGCGGTCACGCCAGCGGACCGTCCTTGGAATGGCGACCGTGCCGAGAATGCCCAGGATCGTCAGCACGAGGAGAAGCTCAGGCAGTGTGGTGCCACGTTGCATCCGTTCCCTTCCGTCGAAACCGTGCGCAACGTAGGGTCTGGATACAGGCCAGCCGGCATCCCTATGCCGCAATCGACATCGAGTCACTGCCCACTACACCACGGATCGACCAGGAGGCCGATGCGCCAAGTCGCATGCGCTCTCATGCTCACGCTCGGTTGTGCGGCGTGCCCGGCAAGCAGGGCCGACGTCGCAATGAGCGAGCAGATCATCCAGCTCGGCGATGGATTGAACGATCTGCGGCAGGACAATGCCGCGCTGCAACAGCAAGTAGATTCGTTGAGGCTCGTCGTCGCCCGTCAGGACACCATCATCCGACAACTCGCGAACCTGGCGGGCGTCTCGGTCGCACGTTGAGGACCCGGCATGCCCGTCGCGTTACAATTCGCCCCCGATCACCCCAGCGGTTCGAGCAATGACCATCACTATCGAGTACTGCACGGTTTGAAGCTACGAGCCGAGGGCCACCAGTTTGGCGGCCGAGATTCGTAGCGCGTTTCCCGACGCGCGCGTGGAACTGATTCCGTCGGGAGGTGGTCGCTTCGAGGTAAAGCGTGACGGCCGCCCCGTATTCGAGAAGTCGAAGCTCGGCAGGCACGCAAGTGTAGGCGAGGTCCTGCGGCTGTTGCGAGAGCCGGGCGAGTGAGCCCGGCCGCTGGCTGCGAGGGTAACAAAGCTCTCCTTTCGAGGCCATCCTCGATCACGTATTCGCGGCAGATTTTTGCGACCAATAGGCGAACCCCGCGCCGGTTCGTGGGTATCCTGAGTAGCTGCATCGACGGTACCCCTTTGGGGACCTGAGTCGTCGGACCCTGGGGCCGTGCAGCAGAATGGATTGATTGCACTTTCCGAGACATCGAATAGGATTTTGTTACCCTGAAGACGCCGACGTCGGCCGGGCGTCCGTGGTGCACCGGTCGGGTGTTGTCGTCGTGAGGGCCTCTGGAGTGTCAATGACCCGCAGTTTGCTCGTGCTCGTGCTCGCCGCAGTGGCGGCCGGCGGCTCCTCGCTGCAGGCGCAGATTCGCCCGCAGCCGCAGGAACCAAAGGCGGCCGTGCCGCCAACGCATCTGCCTCCGCCGGGGATGTGCCGAATCTGGCTGGACAACGTTCCGCCCGCTCAGCAGCCAGCGCCCACGGATTGCGCCAGCGCCGCACGGAACCTGCCCCGCAACGGCCGGCTGATCTACAACGACGCGGCGCGAAATCCTCGACTGCCCGTGAAGTCACTCAAGGAGCCGACCCCTCAGCCGCGTAAGGCGCCTGACGAGCCGCCTCCGGCCAAGCCAGTCGGTCCGGACGGGAAACCGATCAAGCCCATTCGTCCGAGCTAGACCGGGCGTACCCAGGGCACGCTGCCGCGTTCGCCGTGGCGGACGAGGGCAAGTACATTTGTCGAAGCCGTCGCGTGGGAGTTCGATTCCCGCCTGCGACGGCTTCTTCTTTGCACCCGGGTGACGCGTGCTCCGACAGGTTCAAGACCGTTCTCTCCCTCCGGATCACGGGGCGTTTGTCGCCGCGGAGCCGCCGACCGGTCGCGTGATCGTGATCGCGCCGACTCGTGCGGCGTGTGAGACGATCGAGATCGCGCATGGTCTTCGCATCGAGACGTTTCTCGAGCGCGAACACGGCGAGGAGGTCCGCGCGTTGGCTCGCGCGGGGCGGGGCTTCGGGATCGTCGCCGGCACGGGGACCGGCAAGACCCTGGCGATTCGGCCGATCGCGGAGGAGATCCTGCGTGCCCCGTTGCGGATCGGCGTCGTGAACCGGGAGCGGGAGGCGACGCCCGAGACGCCGTCGTGGAACGTGATCATCGTGACGACGGGCATCGCCCGAAGATGGTTCCAGGACGGCGACATCCTGCCTCACGACACGCTGGTCGTCGACGAGATTCACCAGACGTCCGCGGAGCTGGAGCTGTGCCTGGCGCTGGGCAAGCGAGTTGGCTGCCGGTTCATCTGGCTATCGGCGACCGTCGACCCCGCGTTTTACGCCCGGTACCTCGACTCGGCCGACGTGGTCCAGAGCTTCGCCTTCGACCCGTCGCGCGCGGCGACCGTCAAGGTCGTCCGCGAACAGCCGCTGCAGTTTCTCGGCGATCGGTTCCTGCAGCAAGTCGTTAGGCAGCGCCGAGGCGTCGGCATGTTCCTGCCCACGCGGGCATCGGTGGAGGAAGCGGCTCGCTCGGTCGCCGAGCGATTTCCGCGGATCAACGCCGCGTTCTACCATGGCGGTGAACCGATTCGAATCATCCGGCCATTCCTCGAGGACGGGGCGGAGAAGCCCTTCTTTCTCGCCATGACCGCTGCGGGACAGAGCGCGCTGAACGTCAAGGGGCTCGACACGGTCATCATCGATGACACGCGGTTCGCGAACGTGATCGAACGCGGCAAGAACGTCCTAACGCGACTCCACCTCGGCGCGAACGAGATACTCCAGATGGCGGGCCGCGTTCACGGGCGGGTCGAGGGCGGACGGGTGTTCATTCTGTCGGATCGCGACATCGAATTTTCGGCGCTTCGGCCGACCGAGCCGGAATTTCAGCTGGCTGGCGACTCGGAGCGCGTTGCCTTGACCTGCGCCGATCTCGGTGTGCGGGCCGATGAGCTCGATCTCCCGATCGCGCTCGACCGCCGCGCGTATCGCGAGGCCGTCATGCGACTCGAGGCCCGCGGGATCATCGAGAACGGGCGGCTGTCTCGCTACGGCAAACTGGTCGAGGCGCTTCCCGTCGAACGCCCCTGGGCAGAATTGATCGTCAACGCCGACGACGATCTCGTGCCGTACCTCGCTGTCATGAGCTCGATCGAGTCGCTGCATCGAATGACGCGCGAAGACCGCGACCTCGACGGCTTGATAGTACCGGGCAGCGACCACCTCACGGCGTACAACGTGTATGCCGAAGCGTTCGCAAGCGCTGGCTACATGGGACAGGTGTACGGGTTGCCGCGCCACCTGTTCGATGAGCGGATCGACGAATGGGCCGAGCAGCGCGGTGTGCTCGTCAAGGCGATCGAGGACACCGCCCTGGCGATGGCGAGTGTGTATCGGGGTGTTGGGCTATCGTTGCCCAGCCGGCTGTCGTATGCGCGGGAGGAGACTCGCCGCAAGTTTGCGGATCTCGTTGCGCGATACATGCCGTTCGATCTCGTGATCGATGAGGAAACGGCCGACGGGCAGGAAGCACGCGTATCGAAGACGAGCGTCTGTGGCAGCTGGGGACCCATTGCTGGAGAGCTCCGTTACTTCGCGGATCGATTCGGCGTGCCGCGGGCGTCGATCGAGGGCACGCAGATCCCCATCGAGCTCGTCAGGCGTTATGCAACCCGCGGTGCGGCCGACGTGGTATATGATCCGCGACGAAAGCAGTCCGCCCTGGCGCTGCGAACGACGCTCACGTATCACGGATTCGAGCTGGAACGCGAATACGAGGCGCTCGACGAGTTTCCGTCCGAACTGGCCGGAACAATTCGTGCCGTGCTCGCCGACGCGCTGGCGCGAGGTGAGGCGCGGCACTCGGCACTCAAGCGGCATCGCCCTCAAATCGAGGAGATCCGTGAGGTGTACCGGCGATCCGGCGGGGCGACCCCGCGACTTGGTGTCGCCGAGCTGACCCCACTCTACGAGCGTGCGCTGGAAGGCGTGGGCTCGATGACCGAGTTTCGCGCGAGTCCGCTGACGATCGACTTCGACCGCATCGTGTCCGCCGACACGCGCGCGCGGTTCCTCGCGCTGCCGGACTCCGTTGTCATTCGCGGTCGGGAAGTCCCGATCGACTACGATGTCGAGGACTCGGGCGGGCGCGCGCGCGGGGTCGCGCGCCTGCGGCTGCCGGAAAAGATGGCGCGAACGTTGACCGAGGATGAGCTCCCGCACCTCGACCGGCCTGTGCGCTTCACCGTCCTTCGCGGGCCCCGCGGAGCGGTGCGAGCCTCGACGCTCGACGAGCTTCAGGACATTCTCGACCGACCGTGGTCGCCTGATGAGGTGGCGCTCGCGGAACGCTCGACGGATCTGACACCCCGCGACGAGCGGCGCATCCGGGAGGTTGCGCGCGAATTTCGGCGGCCGGCTCGGAGAGGGCAGGGGCGTCGCCGGCGTCGCGGCCGGTGAGACCGCGGCCGCGATTGGCGTTAGGCACGTGACTCGGGCGCCGGCGCGCAGCGCCGAATCCGCGGTCAGCGCAACTCGCGCGTCTCGGCCGAGATGGGTGCCAGCACGTGTCCGGGCGACACATCGGCGGGTCCGCCGTTTCCACTGCCGTTGGACGCTTCGTCGTCGGACTGTCGCATCCGCACGCGGTGGCGTGCCGCCTTGGCGCGGTTCCCGCACGTCGCCATGTCACACCACCGGCGTCGCCCATTCTTGGTCCCGTCGAAGAACACTCGCGGGCATCGTCCGTCCGCGCACCGACGGATCCGGGCCAGTTCGCCGATGACCAGTGCGTCCGCCGCGCTCTCTACCACCGGAATCATCAAGCCGGCAAACGCGTCGCCGACGGGAACGAAGCTGCGCGCGAAGCCGCCATCGCCTTTCGGCTCGAGGCGCCGCGTGCCGGCACTCCGTCCGAGGATCCGGTTGATCTCGGCCAGCGTATCGATCCGCGTTTTCTCGGTGGTGTTGCCTCGTTCGGCGAGCGCACGAAGCGCCGCGCGCACGCGCCGCGCATCGACGAGTGCCGCGGCTGCGCCAGAAGGCTGCTGGAGCGCGCGGCGACGCAATCCCGCCGCGCGCTCGGCGTCTACGACGTTGGCCGCTTCGAGCCACTGCACGAACGTCTCGAACTCGCGCAAGGCATCGTACCGAACGCCGCGACGGAGGTCGTCCGTGTTGACGAAGTCGAGCCAGAGTCTCTCGCCGATGAAGATGAATGGTGCGTTGTCGCGAAGCGGTAGCGACGCCGCAGGCGTATCGGCAAGCGAGGTCTCGACGCGGTGTTCAAGCATTGGCGGCAAAGCTTACGCCCGTGCAGGGGACCCGGCAAGCGTGCACTCGAACTTCATCTCGACTCGGGTACCAGTGTCGACTGGCTCGTCGCCGAGCAGAGTCTGCGTAGATTTTCGTATCCGTAACACATGGGTCGCATGTCGGCAATCCAGCCCGAGTCCAAACCGTTGGCGACACTCGCAACGGCAAAGAATGTCGTGGTCGGCTCCTCGAACCCGGTGAAGATCGCAGCCGTGACGGCTGTGCTCGAACGGAGTGGAAGCCCGGCGCGGGTACGCGGCCTTGCGGTGCCGTCCGGTATCCGTGATCAACCCGAGGGGGACGCCGAGACGATTCGTGGCGCAACGCAACGCGCACAGACCGCGCTCGAGGTCAGTGACGCCGATTTCGCGATCGGCATCGAGGGCGGTGTGGTGGAAGAAGCCGGCTACATGCGCACCTGCGCGTGGGCGGCGGTCGTGGCGCGCGACGGGCGGGTGGGCGTCGGCGGGTCGCTCGCGATGACCCTGCCTGATCGCGTCGCGGCGCTCGTGCGCGGCGGCATGGAGCTCGGCCACGCCATGGATCGCGTGAGCGGCGGTCGCGACACGAAGCATGGGGCCGGCGCGGTGGGCATTCTCACGGCGGGCCTTGTCGACCGGCAGCGCGCGTACGAAGCGCTCGTTACCTACGCGCTCGCGCAATTCCTGGCGCCGGCATACTTCGACGACGGGGCGCCGTGATGGGAGCGCCATTCATCGTGCGCGAGTATGTCCGGTGGGGCGACGTGGACATCGTCGGCATCATCCGCTACGACGCGTACCTGCGCTTCTTCGAGTATGCGGAATCGGAGCTGCTTCGGACGGTCGGCTTGCTGTACCACGACATGGTGGCGCGTTATGCGGTCACGCTTCCGCGCAAGGTCATGCACGCCGAATTCATCACGCCAGCGCGGCTGGACGAACGGCTCACGATCCACACGTACGTGAGTACGGTCGGACGCACGTCGCTGACCGTCAACTTCGACATGTTCGCCGATGACGGGACACCCCGTGCCAAAGGGTATCTCGTGGTCGTGGCGGTAAACGTTACGTCGCTCGAGAAGCAGCCACTCCCGGCGGAGATCGTCGAACGGCTGGCGCCATACACCGTGGCCTAACGACCGACGTGGCCTCAGTCGGCAGGAGGTACCTCGAGCGCGTCCTCCCGGTACTGAATCCACCCGGTCGTCTCCTCGGCGACCAGCTCGACTTCCGTCCCGATCGGAAGCGTGAGGTTCGGAACCTCGTGGCCGGCCGGGAAGTCCATGAGGATCGGCACGTTCAGGTCTGACACCAGGTCGAGCAGAAAATCCTCGAACTCGTCCTCCTCCGACCGGTCGAGCGACAGGTGGCCGAATACGATACCTTTCACGCCGCGCAACAGTCCCGCCGCGCGCAGATGTACGAGTCGCTCGTCGGCGAACGACATCGGGTCACGCGTCTCTTCCACGAAGAGAATCGCTCCGCGTGTATCGATCTCGTATGGCGTCCCGATCGATTGCTGCACCAGCGAAAGATTGCCGCCGGTGAGGCGCCCCACCGCTCGTCCCGGACGCACGGCGCGCGCAACCTCTCGTCCCATTCTGGCGGACGGCCGCGGCGTGGTCAGCGCGGTGAGGAGCGATGCCATGGTTGGATCACGCGTGCTCGGAATCAGATCGTCCACCGTCGGTCCGTGAAAGACTCGAAGCCCTGACCGGCGCATGAGCCAGAGGTGCAACGCGGTGATGTCGGAATAGCCGACGAACGACTTCGGATTTCTTCGGAACACCTCCGGTTCGAGGTGGGGGATCATGCGCGCTGCGCCGTAACCACCGGTGCCGCCGATCACCGCTTTCACGCGGGGGTCCAGCCACATTCCCATGAAATTCTCGGCGCGCCGTTCGTCTTCCATGCGCTCGAAGCGCCGCATCGTGCCGATTTCGCTATCGAGGATCACACCGTAGCCAGCGCGCTCGAGCGCTTTGACGCCGCGGTGCAGCCACCCCTCGCGCGGGGCGTACGAGGGCGCGACGACGCCAATCGCATCACCTTTGACCAGTGGCGCAGGTCGAAGCAGGGCGGGGAGCTCGGATACGTGTTCCTCCGGTGTCACTTCCGAAGGGCTCCAGGCGTCGATGGCGGCAGAAAGAGACACAGCTCAGCGGAGTACAGCGTTTGAAACGGGCTACTAGATTCTAACACATGACGGCGTCTGAGCAGGGCTCGACCTACTTTCGGAAGGGATTCGGGCTCAAGGGTGAGGTCGAAGAGACACTCGCCGCCGATTACGACGGGTCCCTCGTCGATCTGCTCCGCTTACGTGATCATACGCTCACGGTCGGCGACATGACAGTTCGGCTCGCTCGAGAATTCGGTTTTTGTTACGGGGTGGAGCGGGCAGTCGAGTACGCCTACCAGACCCGGCGGAAGTTTCCGGATCGCCGCATCCGCCTGGTTGGCGAGATCATCCACAACCCGCACGTGAACCGCCGGCTTGGTGAGATGGGAATCGAGATTCTCGCGCCGGGCCAGGACGCCGACGGAAAACCAATGTTCGACTACGGCGACGTTTCGCCACAGGACGTCGTGATCTTGCCAGCGTTCGGCGTCACCATCCGTGACTTCGAAACATTGCGCGGGCTCGGCTGTGTGGTTGTCGACACGACCTGCGGGTCGGTGCTCAACGTCTGGAAGCGGGTGGAAAGCTACGCACGCGATGGCTTCACGGCGCTGATTCACGGGAAGCATTACCACGAAGAAACGCGCGCGACCGCGTCACAGGTCGGCCGATATCCGGACGGACATTATCTCGTCGTGCGCGACATGAGTGAGGCGCGGGTCGTCTGTGCCTACATCGAAGGCAGCGGAGCTCGTGAAGAGTTCATGACACGGTTCGTCCGCGCAGCATCTCCAGGCTTCGACCCGGACCGGCATCTGCGCCGCATTGGCGTGGCGAACCAGACCACCATGCTCGCGCGGGAGTCACTCGCCATCGGCGAGGAGGTTGGGCGTGCCGTGGCGCGACGCTACGGCGATGAGTATCGCGCCGAGAACTTCCGGACGTTCGACACGATCTGCTCGGCCACGCAGGATCGACAGGATGCCGTGCAGGAACTGCTCCACGAGTCGCTCGATGCCATGGTCGTGATCGGGGGCTACAACTCGAGCAACACGATCTCACTCGCGGCGTTATGCGCCGAGCGCGTCCCGACCTATCACATCGAGGACGCGACGAGTATCGAGCCCGACACGCGCCGCATCGTCTTTCGACCCGCCGGGGTCAAACACAGCGAGGCCTCCGCGGTCGACTGGATTCCCGATCGTTCCGGTGTTCGCATCGGGCTCACGGCGGGCGCGAGCACGCCTAACAACAAGATTGGCGAGACCGTCGCGCGAATCTTCGCGACCCGCGGCATCGACGTTCGCACCGTGGACGCCGCCTGATGGCCTTGTTTGGCCGGTCACGTACGGCCCCCCCGGCTCCCCGCGTCGAGGATTTCGGGTTTGCTGAGCTCCGCGGGGGAGGCTCTCGCGTCGTGATCGTCCCGGCGCTGGGCGGGAAGATTGCACAGTTGGAGCTCGGGGGACGGCAGTGGCTGTGGGCGAGCGACGTCATGCCATACGCGGTGCCTGACGAGAATGCGCCGTACGCCGAGAGCGGGGATACCGGCGGCTACGACGACTGCTTTCCGACCGTGGCGCCGTGCAAAGTCCCGACCTGGGTAAAAGGGCTTGGCGGTATCGAGCTCCCGGACCACGGCGAGCTCTGGTCGCAAACGCCGGCCATCGACGTGCGGACGTCGCCCGAAGGCCAGAGCGCGACGACGGCCTGGATCGGCCGGCGCCTGCCGTATCGGCTGACGCGCGAAGTCCGCGTCACGCCGTCGGGCGCCGTCGAGATCGAGTACGAGGCCACGAACATGGGCACCGACCGGATCCCGTTCATCTGGTCCGCTCGGCCCGTGTTTCCCCTAACGAGCGAGACGCGGATCGAGATCGCGATGGCCACGCGCCTGCACGTGTACGCGCAGCACGAGATCGCGCTCGGACTTGGCGCCACGGATCTTCGCTGGCCGATGGTGCGGTCGCAGGGCAAGTTGCTGGATCTGTCACGGCCGTGCGCGGTCGCCAAGCGTTATGCGTGCAAAGTCTTTCTCGAAATGCGCGAGGGTCGTGCGGCGGTGATCGAGGCTGGTCTGCGGCTCGAGCTCGCGTTCGCGATCGACGAGATTCCACACGTCGGGTTGTGGATCAACCACGGCGGCTGGTCCCCGGCCAGGCGCATGAAGCCGTATCAGAACTTCACGCTCCAACCCTGCATCGGCGCCCCCGATACGCTCGAGGAAGCACTGGGCGCATGGAAGAGCGCGCACTGGCTCGACGGCGGGCAGTCACGTCGCTGGTCGATGCGATGGCGGGCCATCGCCGAGGCGCCGCCCACCGACGACCTCGGAGGGTGAACCGCGCCTGGAGCCGAAAGGAGCGGCCGCTTCGAGGGTTGTCAGGTGCCGCACTGTCCCGGTCCAGTCGGTCCGACCACGCGTGACGGAATGCCATCGCATACAGAGCCCTGTCACGCTATTCGCGGCGGCTTGTTGACGCGTGATACGCGGTGGATATTGCGAGACCGATGCCCGAGTGCGCATTGCGGATACTGCATTTTCGATGACTCAGACCGCGGATCGAATCAGCGAGCTACGCGCAAAGGGACGCCGAGCTGCAGTCGCGACGCTCGTCGCCACCACAGGAGGCGCGATTCGGCGTCTCGGGGAGACGATGTGGGTAGACGACCACGGTGCGATCGTCGGCTCCGTGACCATAGGTGGTTGCGTCGATGGGCGGGCCGTAGAGCTGGCTGAAGAGGCTCTGCGCAGCGGGAATTCGCGGCGCGTTTCGCTGCCGCTTGGCGATGAGGACGCATGGGCCTTCGGCATGACATGCGCCGGCGCCGTGGATCTGCTCGTCGAGCCGGTCGATGTGAACACGCGCGCTGACCCTGTCGCCGTTGCCGCCGACGCCGTGACGGACGCGCTGCGGCGCGGCGTGTCAGCCGTTGAAGCCATCGCGTTGGGTGATCGGCCGTTGCGGCTCGTCGTGCTGGATGATGGGACACGCGTCGGCACGCTCGGCGCCGAAGCGCTCGATGCCGAGCTCCTCGGGCGCGCGGCCGCGCTGATCGATCAACGCACGACGGGAGTCATCTCACTCCCGACCGATCGCGGATCGGCCGAGGTTTTTGTTCAGGTCCATGCACCGCTTCCTGCGTTGGTCATTGTCGGCGCGACGGATGTCGCCGCCGCGCTGGTGCAGCTCGCGAAACCGTTGGGGTTCGACACGACGGTCATCGACGGTCGGGATAGATGGGCGAATCGGCAACGATTTCCGACGGCCGACGCCTTGCTGATCGGCATGCCCTCGGAGCTGGTCGCCACCGTCCCGCTCGTGCCCTCGACGGCGCTCGTACTGCTGTCGCACGATTTCAAGTACGACCTGCCGGTCCTCGAGGTCGCACTCCGGACCCGCGTGGGCTACATCGGCGTGCTCGGAAGCCGCCGACGGGCCAATGCAGTGCGGGAGTTCCTGAGCGGCATCGGGGCCACTGAAGAGGACATGAGGCGAGTGCGGATTCCCGTGGGCCTGGATATCGGTGCTCGCGCGCCGGCGGAGATTGCCCTGAGCATCCTGGGTGAGCTCATCGCCATTCGCGGCGGGCGACGTGAAAGCGAGGCCGTCTGATGCACGCGGTTCGGGTCAAGCGCGGGCTGGCGCGGACAGCGGATCTCAGCGGGCGCGTGCTGTGTCATGAGCTCCGGTCGGAGGACGGCAGGGTGGCCATCGCGAAGGGACGTGTGCTCGACGATGCCGACTCCCACCGTGCCTTGGAACTGCCGTGGGCGGAATTGCATTTGCTCGCGCTCGACTCGGACGATGTACACGAGGATGCGGCGGGGGAAACGATTGCCCGCGGCGTCGCCGGCGACGGCGTTTCCGTCCGCGCTCCGTCGGGAGGGCACTGGCCGATCGTTGCCGACTGTCGTGGCGTTCTCTCGATTGACAGCGACCGCCTCGTTCGCATCAACGAGCTCGATGGGCCGTGCGTCTACTCGTTGTACGATGGGCAGGTGGTCGAGGCGGGCGAAGTCGTGGCGCGCGCGAAGATCATTCCGTTCGCCGTGAGCCGTCAGGTGTTGAGCGAGGTGGAGTCCATCCTCCGCCAGTCGCCCGGTGTCGTTCACGTCCGCCCATTCGGTACGTACCGGGTCGGGGCTGTGGTGCACGAGTCGATGGGAGAGCGGGCGCTGGGGAGATTTCGCGATGCGGTCACCGAGAAGATCGCGTGGTTCGGGTCGGCGTTAGGTGCGCTGGAGGTTACCGCGCCGGACGTCGCGTCGATCACTGACGCGTTTGCTGCGGCGACGCGAGACGCGGATATCGTTCTTGTTGCCGGCACCAAGGCGATGGACCTTCTCGACCCGACATTCACGGTGCTGGAGCAGATCGGTGCCCGAATGATCTGCCACGGCGTACCAGCGCATCCCGGGAGCCTGCTGTGGCTCGCGCAGTGGAAGGGCGTACCGATCGTCGGAATGCCGTCGTGCGGGTTGTTCGCTCAGGCGACGGTGTTCGATCTCGTCATCGCACGACTCCTGACCGGCGAGCGCCTCGGGAGAAAGGAGCTCGCGCGACTCGGCCACGGCGGCTTCCTTACTCGCGACATGGCGTTCAGGCTACCAGCGTACCGCGCGGCCGGAGTGCGTGGGGCGGTGGAGTAGTGGCGGGCGGGCCGTACAGTCCAACCATTCTCGATCATTTCAAGCACCCGCGGAATCGGGGGGCTCTCCCCGCGCCCACGGTGTCCCAGGAAGGGACCAATCCGCTCTGCGGCGACCGCGTTCGGATCGAGCTCGCGCTCAGTGGCGACATGGTGATGGAGGCTCGCTTCACGGCGAACGCGTGCGCGATCTGTGTCGCGGCCTCCTCGATGCTCACGGAGCTCGTGCGGGGAGCACCACTCGAGGATGTCGAGACGCTCACGGTGCCCGAGCTGATCACGCAGCTCAAGTCCGACATTCCGTCATCGCGACTCGCCTGCGTCCGTTTACCGCTGACGGTGCTGCACACGGGGCTGCTGCGGTACACCAGGTCTCGTTAGGGCGGATGCCAGGGCTCGGTATCGTCGTGCTGGCGGCTGGTCGGTCGACGCGATTCGCGGCGGGTCGCGCCTCGAAGCTGCTGGCGCTGGTCGGTGACACGCCGCTCGTGCGCCTGACGGTCAATGGTGCGCTCGACGCGCAGGTGGGAGAGGTCGTTGTCGTCACCGGGGACAGGTCGGACGACGTTTCGCTCGCGCTGGCAGGTCTTCCCGTCCGAGTCGTTCGAGAACCGCGATTCGGCGATGGCATGGCGGCGTCCCTCGGCCGTGGCGTTCTCGAGCTGAGAACCGCGGATGCCATCATCGTGACGCTGGGTGACATGCCGGGCGTAACCCCCGAAACGTATCGGCGGATCGCCGCCCGGTGGCGGGCAACCGGGGCGGCGATCGTGGTACCACGGTATGCGGATGCGACGGCGCCGGCACCGCCGACGCTTTTCGGGTCGGTGTTGTTCGACGAGCTCCTGGGCCTGCGGGGCGACGTTGGCGCGCGTGCGGTCATTGCTCGCCACGCGGCGATCGTTGCCGAGGAGCCGATGGACACGCCCGCGCCCCGCGATGTCGACACGCTCGAGGACCTGGATGCCTATCTGAACGCGGAACGAACGAGATGAGATATTTCTGGATCGTTAGGCAATCGATCGCTCTCGTGACATGTGCAGCGAGCGTGGTTGGCGCGCAGGCCCCGGCCGACTCGGTACCGCCACCGGCACGATACGCCGCGGCGGCGCGAACGCTCGAGCGCTTCATCGACCACGAGATGGCGGACAAGGCGCTCCCGGCGCTGTCGATCGCGCTCGTCGACGGCCAGAGCGTCGTCTGGGCACGCGGGTTCGGATTCGCGAATCCCGGTGATAGCACCCGGGCGACCGCGAGGACGGTCTACCGCGTCGGGTCGGTGTCCAAGCTGTTCACCGACATCGGCGTCATGCAACTCGTGGAGCGCGGAACGTTCAACCTGGATGCGCCGGTCAGTCGGTACGTTCGCGATTTTCGACCGAGCGGGCCCGGCGCCTCCGCCATCACGCTCCGGCAGCTCATGTCCCATCGCGCGGGACTCGTTCGCGAGCCGCCTGTTGGGCACTATTTCGACAACTCATCGCCTTCGCTCGATGCGACCGTCCGCAGCCTGAACGACACGCGACTCGTCTACAGTCCGGGCGCGAGGACTAAGTACTCCAACGCCGGCGTCGCCGTGGCGGGGCTTGCGCTCGCGAGTGTGCAGCAACGGCGGTTCCCGGAGTATCTGGCCGATGCGGTGTTGCGGCCGATGGGCCTCCAGGATAGCGCCTTCGAGCCCGATTCCTCCATCGCACCCCGCATCGCGACGGCGACGATGTGGACCCTCGATAATCGCAGCTTCGCCGCGCCGACCTTCCAGCTCGGCATGGCACCCGCAGGCAGCATGTACTCTACGGTGCTCGACCTCGCCCGCTTCATGAGCGTTCTGTTCGCTCGTGGCCGCACCGCCGCCGGACCGGTGTTGAGCGCGAAATCGCTCGACCAGATGTGGACCCCACAGTTCGCGGCACCCGGCGCCCGCTCGGGCTTCGGTCTCGGATTCGACATTGCTGCGCTGGATGGGCACCGGGTTGTCAGGCACGGCGGAGCCATCTACGGCTTCGCGACCGAGCTGGCCGCTCTCCCCGACGACAGCCTTGGCGTTGTGGTTGCCATCACGAAGGACGGCACCAACGCCGTGGCGTCGCGTATCGCGACGGCGGCTCTTCGACTCATGATCGCGGCCGCCAACGGGTCAGCGCCTCCCGAGCCACGGGTCACGCCCCCAATCGGCCTCGCGCTGGCGCGCAAGCTGGAGGGAAGCTACGGCGACGGGGACCGGCGCGTCGATCTCGTTGCGCGCGACTCGACGGTTTACCTAACGAGAGCCAGCGGCATGGCTCGCAGCCGTTTGCGCATGCTGGCTGGCGACACGCTGGTCGTCGATGACGAGTTGTCGTTCGG
Source organism: Gemmatimonadaceae bacterium (assembly GCA_036274195.1). GTDB lineage: Bacteria > Gemmatimonadota > Gemmatimonadetes > Gemmatimonadales > Gemmatimonadaceae > JAJKIV01. The sequence continues at coordinate 33,472 of DASUGD010000371.1, forward strand.
GCAACGGGTTCGCCTCCTCGGCAACCGGCTGATCGTCGATCGCGATACGCTCACGCGCGTGGTCCGATCGCGGCCAGCCAACCCTCCCGGCCGATGGCGCGGGCTCATTGGGGAATACGGGTGGGACTACAACACGTTGTACATTCTCGAGCGCGACGGGCGGCTTCACGCATTGATCGAGTGGTTCTTCGACTATCCCCTCACCGAGATCAGCGCAGAGACCTTCTCCTTCCCGGATTCCGGGCTCTATGATGGGGAGGAGCTCAGGTTCGAGCGCCGGGCCGACGGCTACGCGACCGCGGTGCGCGTCGGCGGCGTCGTGTTTCCACGTCGACCGATCGAGGGCGAAGACGGAAAGACCTTCCGACTCACGCCGGTGCGCCCCGTCGACGAGCTTCGAGCCGAGGCGCTGGCAGCCAAGCCGCCGGTCGAAACCGGAACGTATCGCCAGTCGGATCTCGTGGAGCTGTCGACGCTCGACTCCACGATCAAGTTCGACATTCGCTATGCGACGACGAACAACTTCATCAGCACGCCGATGTACTCGCAGGCGCGGGCGTTTCTCCAGCGTCCGGCCGCGGAAGCGCTGTTGCGAGCGCACCGTGCTCTGGCCAAGCAAGGCCTTGGGCTACTGATCCACGATGCGTATCGGCCCTGGTATGTGACGAAGATGTTTTGGGACGCAACTCCCGAAAGCGGGAAGATCTTCGTGGCCGATCCGTCGCAGGGGTCGCGGCACAACCGCGGCGCGGCCGTTGACCTGACCGTCTATGACCGCCGTACGGGTCGCGAGATAGAAATGGTGAGCGGGTACGACGAATTCTCGAATCGGGCGTTTCCGGAATACCCCGGCGGCACGTCGCGGCAGCGGTATGACCGGGAGCTCCTCCGGCGCGCGATGGAAGCCGAAGGATTTCGAGTCTACGACGCCGAATGGTGGCATTTCGACTACCAGGACTGGCGCCTGTATCCAATCGGCAACCAGACCTTCGATCAGATCCGTCCTGCACGGTAGCGAAGCAGGCGTGTAAGCGAGCTGATCTTCAGACATTTCACGCCTTCGACGCGGACAAAGTCGCCCCGTTCGCGTTCGGTCGTAATGCGCCATAGCACTGTGCCAGCGGCCGGCGGCGCTCGCACGCCTGTTGCCGGAGAAAAGGCCAATGACGGACGTCACTCGATACCTCGACGGCCGCACGCTGATTCTGCTTTCGAACCGCGAGCCGTACGAGCACCTCGCCGGCGACGAAGGAATCCACGTGCGCCAACCGCCCGGCGGACTTGTCTCCGCGCTCGACCCTACCATGCGCCGAACCGGCGGTACGTGGGTCGCCTGGGGCTCTGGATCGGCGGACAAGAACACCGCCGATGAAGTCGGCCGCCTGGGCGTTCCGCCATTCGAGCCGGCGTACACGCTGCGCCGTGTGTGGCTCGATGAGTCCGACATCGAGGGCTACTACCTTGGGTTCGCGAACACGGTGCTGTGGCCGCTCTGCCATCTCCTCATCCAGCATTTCGAGTTTCATCGAGAACACTGGGAGTGCTATCAGACCATCAACACTCGATTCGCGAACGCCGTTTACGAGGAGTCATTGCGCGCGTCCGGGACACCGCAGGTGTGGGTCCAGGACTATCATTTTGCGCTCGTGCCGGCGGAGCTTCGCCGCCGTGCGCCTGATATCTTCATCCATCATTTCTGGCACATCCCATTTCCGCCGCCGGACATCCTTCGCCTGTTGCCGACGGGTGTACCGGAAGCGTTGCTGAAAGGCTTGCTGGGAAACGATCTCCTCGAATTTCACACCGAGCGTTACTCGCACAATTTCCTGAACTGTGTGCGCGCGTTCCTTCCCGAGGCGCAGGTGCGCGGAGAAACGGGGCATGTCGGTTTCGAGGGGCGTCACATTTCCCTCGGCGTCTTCCCGATCAGCATCGACGTGTCGGCCTACGAGCGGCTCGCGTTGACGGAAGAGAGCGACGCGCGCGCAAGCGCGTTGCGGCAACGATATGCGCGCGGTGGTCGTGCCCTCGGCATCAGTGTCGACCGCGTCGATTACACCAAGGGAATTCCCGAGCGCTTGCGCGCGCTCGACCGCTTGTGGCAGGAATCCCCCGAGCTTCGAGGTCGCTTTACCATGTTGGTCGTGGCGACGCCGTCGCGAACCGAGCTTGCCCCGTATCAGAATCTCCAGGCGGAGGTGCTTGGCGCCGTCCGTGAGATCAACGAGCGGTATGGGTCCACTGACTGGGACCCGATTGTCCTCATCCACGAGAACATCCACGCCGAGCTGCTGGCGGCGATCTACCGCGCGGCCGATTTGTGCCTCATTTCGTCTCTCCAGGACGGGATGAACCTCGTCGCGAAAGAGTTCGTCGCCTGCCAGGTGGATGAAAACGGCGTGTTGGTATTGAGCCGCTTCACCGGGGCGGCCGAGGAGATTGCGGAGGCGGTGCTGATCAACCCGTTCAACGTCGGCGGTTTCGCCGACGGCATCCGCGAGGCGCTGGAGATGGAGCCGGGCGAGCGACGGCGTCGTATGCGAGCCATGCGTGCACAGTTGCGCAAATCGACGATCTTCGACTGGCTCGAGGCTATTCTCGCACGCTGCGCAGAGTTGATGGATGGAGGCGTTGTGCCGCCGGATCGCGAGCGACGGCGCGACATCATCGCGGAACCGTCGGCGAACGGCAACGACGGAGAAGGCGGAAGGCCACCCGACAAGGCGCCCTGGGGAGAACTGCGCCAATGACGCGGGCGCCCGTCGCCGGCGGGTACCCCGAACGCGAATTGGACAAGTTGATTTTGGCACGACTCACGGGCCGCCCACTCGTGCTGTCATTCGACGTGGATGGAACGCTCGCCCCGATCGTGGCTCATCCCTCGCTCGCGCGGGTTCCGGAGGCGACGCGCGGCATCATCGCGTCGCTGGTGACCACACCCGGCGTCATCGTCATCCTCGTCTCCGGTCGAGCCGCGTCCGATGCAAAGCGAGTGGTTGGCGTCGACCACGTCTGGACGGTGGGCAACCACGGCGCTGAGGTGATCGATCCTACCGGCGACACCATCGTCGACGCAGCGGTTTCGGGTTACACCGAGGCGATGGCACGAACGGCGCAAACACTCGAGCCCCTGATTGCGCCGATTCGCGGAGTGCTCCTCGAGAACAAGCGCTTGACGCTCAGCATTCATTACAGGGCGGCCGACGAGGGTGTCGTTCCGCGACTGCGTAGTATCGTCGAGGGCGTCGCGGCAGAGCAGGGACTCATCGTGACCGAGGGAAAGAAGGTGATCGAAATTCGACCACCCATTGGCGTCAACAAGGGAACGGCCATTTCGCGACTCATCGGCGACCTCGGTGGGTTCAATCGTGGTGCGTCCGTTCTGTTCGCCGGCGACGATGTCACGGATGAGGATGCGTTTCGATTTCTCCGCGAGCACCACCCCGCGGCGATAACCATTTGCATCGGCGATCGTAGCGACACCGCGGCGGAATTCAGGTTCCGCGATACTGAACGGTTGCGGGTGTTGCTCGAACGGGTTGCTCGCGCAGCGGCGGAACCATGACGACACGAGTTTGGCATGAGACGCCACAGCCATGGCGCCTCAGTGAGTATCGGGACTATCGGCCGATATCCTCGTACGCCTTGATCGGCGACCTGCACACCGCGGCACTCGTTGGGCTGAACGGCTCCATCGACTGGTGTTGTTTTCCCCATTTCGATTCGGCATCGGTCTTCGCCGCTATTCTCGACGCCACACGGGGCGGGAGCTTCGTGATCGCGCCGGCTGTGGCGCACACGTCGGAGCAGCGGTATTCACCGTCGACCAACGTGCTCATCACCACGTTCAGTCTCGATGCAGGCGGAGTGGTGGAGCTCACGGACTTCATGCCAGTGACTGCCTCCGGTCATCGCGGCGACTTTCCGGAGATCCACCGGCGAGTGCGATGCACCCGGGGCGAAGCCGAGGTTGTCATACGATTCGCGCCGCGGTTCGACTACGGCGAGCCGATGATTCGATTGCAGCCGCGATGGAGCGGCGTATTGGCGACGGACGCGCAGGACGATGTGCTGACGCTCGCTGGACCGCGAGACATCTGGTGGCGGTTCGACGGTGGTGTTGCCGTTGCGGCCATCAAGCTTCTCGAGGGCGAGCAGGCGTGGTTCGTCGCGCGTTATGACGACGACGAAGTTCGGCCGATCGACCACTATCAGTCGGAGGCGAAGCTCAAGGAGACGACCGCGTTCTGGGACACGTGGACCGCGCGGATTCAATACACGGGGATGTACCGCGAGGTAGTCGAGCGGTCGGCACTGGCGCTCAAGCTGATGTGCTTTCAGCCGACGGGCGCGATCGTCGCGGCGCCAACGACGTCGCTCCCGGAGGAAATCGGCGGGCTGCGGAACTGGGACTACCGATACTCCTGGCTCCGTGATTCGGCCTTCGTGCTGTACTCACTCAACATCCTTGGCCACTTCGAGGAGGCGGATCGTTTCATGCGCTTTCTCAAGCGCGTGTGCCGGAAGACCGATGACACGCACCTGCAGATCATGTATGGCATCGATGGCGCTCGTGATCTCGGTGAGCGAACGCTCGATCACCTCGAGGGGTACCGAGGGTCACGGCCTGTGCGCGTCGGCAACGGTGCGTACGATCAGCTGCAGCTGGATGTCTACGGCGAGGTGTTGGAGACGGCCTATCTCTGGAGCCGGCGTCACGAGGTAACGGAGGGCACGTGGCTGACCCTCCAGCGCCTCGTGGATTGGGTGTCGGACAATTGGCGACGCCCGGACAGCGGCATCTGGGAAGTTCGTGCGGGACTTCAGCACTACGTGTTCAGCAAGGTCATGTGCTGGGTCGCGCTCGACCGGGGGATACGCTTGGCGCGCCGCTTTGGTCTGCCCGCGGACCTAACGCGATGGCACGCGGAGCGCGCGGCCATCCACGCGGAGGTTATGGAGAAGGGATGGAGCGAGCACAAGCAAAGCTTCGTTCAGTATTACGGTACTGAAGCACTGGACGCGTCCAACCTCGTCATCCCGATGGTGCATTTTCTGCCGGCCGATCACCCGCGCGTGCGCGGGACGGTGATGGCGACGCTGCGGGAGCTCACGAGCGAGGACAGGGAGTTGGTGTATCGCTACCGGAACGATGACGGGTTGCCGGGTGAGGAGGGGGTGTTCTCGATCTGCACGTTCTGGCTCGCGGAAGCGCTCGCGTTATGCGGCGAGGTGGAGCGCGGCGAGCGAATCTTCCAGCGGATGCTGAAGCATGCCAATCACGTGGGGCTCTACAGCGAGGAACTGAACCCGGCAACGGGTGAGTTCCTCGGGAATCATCCGCAAGCGTTCACGCACATTGCGCTGATCAACTGCGCGCACGTGCTGGAGACGTTGAAGCGCCGGAGGACCCGTTCGTAGAACGGGATCCCACGGCGCTTCGGTAATCGGGCGGCGTCGCGACTACTTCTTCTTGGCTGGCTTGGCGCTCGCCTTGGCGACCGCAGGCCGCTTGACCGCCCCCTTTGCCGGGGCGGCTTTTTTTGTCGCGGCGTGAGCTGTCTTCTTGGCGCTTGCGGCGGCTTTGGGCGTCGCGGGCTTGGGAGCCGCGGCGGCCGCAGCCTTCGCTGCCGGAGGTGCGGGTGCCGGTTTCACAGGAACGATGGCGGGCGGTTTGTCGACGGCTTTGACCGCCGGCCGGCTCGCGGCGCGCTCGGTTGGCGGCGTCGCGGGCTTGTGCAGCGCGGCGCCCGGATTTCGCCTGCCGTGCGCCTCCTCCGCTTCGCGAATGAGTTTGTCGGCTTCGTCCTGGGTCATCTGCCCGCGGCGGACCATGTACTGGACGAGGTCGCGCGCGCTTTCCACCGCGAATCCGGTGAGACCGGCGGCGGCGTTGATGACGTCTTTCATGGCTGCCGCCATCTTGCTGCCGGCTTCGAGGCTGATCTCGTGGGCACGGGCGGCCATTTCGGCGACGGTGTCTCGGACGTCCTGCCCGCGATGTCCTGGGCTTCGACGTGGAGGGGTGGCTGGAGCAGGGGCTTCAGCTGCCGCCGCAGGCTTCGACTCGGGAAGGGGCGCTTTTTCCGACATAGGGGAGGGGCCGCGCTCCCTCGGGGAGCGGCCGTCGAGATGATTGAGGAGAAACCAGCCGAGTGATACCGTTTGCGATCTGACGTCGAATTCTAACCGTCGGACGGCGGTAAGTATATGATTTTTCGCAAGCTATGCAAGTGACTCAGCAGCAGACAACATGCAGTATTCGGCAATATCATATGTTTCTATGAACAACAAAGATATCACTATGACGCCATAATGGCGACTCTACCACTCGCTGGATTTAGATTGGTCGATCTCTCGAGAGTGCTCGCCGGCCCGCTGGCAGCAATGACTCTCGGCGACCTTGGTGCCGACGTCATCAAAATCGAACGGCCCGTCACGGGCGACGAGACGCGCGGGTGGGGTCCACCCTTCGACGCCAATGGGGAAAGCGCATACTACCTTAGCGTGAATCGAAACAAGCTCAGCATTGCCCTCGACCTCGATTCACCCGCCGACCTCCAATTTCTGACATCGCTGATCCGTACGGCCGATGTGGTCGTCGACAACTTTCGCCCCGGTACGCTCGAGCGCCGCGGCTTGAACGTCTCGTCCTTGCTCACGGAGCAGCCCGAGCTCTTGTGGTGCACGATCACCGGGTTTGGTCCGACGAGCTCTCGTCCGGGGTACGACTTTGTCGTGCAAGCGGAGAGCGGTTGGATGTCCATTACGGGCGAGCCAGAGGGTAGCCCGATGAAAGTCGGGGTTGCGTTGGCGGACGTCCTGGCCGGCAAGGACGCGACGATCTCCATTCTTGCGGGACTCGCGAGCCGAGGTCGCGGTCGCACGGCGGAGGAGCGGCGCACATTCGTCTCCTTGGCAACGAGTGCCGTGGCCGCGTTGGTGAATGTCGCGCAGAATGCGCTGGTGTCGGGTCAGAAACCAACGCGGTGGGGAAACGCGCACGCGAACCTGGTTCCGTACGAGTTGTTTCAGGCGGCCGACCGCGCGATTGTGATCGCCGTCGGGAGCGACGGGCAATGGAAAAGCTGCGCGCGTGCTCTCGGGCTGGACGCGCTGGCCGCCGATGAGCGGTTGGCCACGAATGCTGGCCGGATCGCCCACCGTGAAACCATCGTCACGGCGATGGCGGAGCGCGTCGGGTCTCGCTCGGCTACCTACTGGCTCACCGCGCTCGCAAGGGCAGGCGTGCCGGCTGGTACGGTGCGTACGGTTCCGGAGGCCCTCGCCGACGTCGACGCCTCGCCGCTCACGGGCGTCGCGCCTAACGCGCCAGGCACGGTGCGACTGCCGCCTCCGAAGCTCGACGAGCACGGGCCACTGGTGCGACAGTACGGATGGGAGGCGTTCGGGCGCCTAACGTCAAATCCGGACTAGCCGGGACGCCTCCCGATGCGATCGGCCAGAAGAGGGTCCGGACACGATGCTGCTAGCGAAGTCGCAGGCGCCAAATCGTGTACCACACGCCCAGTACCAGCGCTGGCAGCCAGACCCAGGCCGAAACCCTGTTCCGCATGAGGGCCGCGGCGATGACGATGACGACAAGGACCGCGACCGCACCCAAAGGAGCATGCGACACCGCATCCCTGAACATCGCGATGATTTCCTGTAGCGCCGACCCAATGACGTCGCCCACACTCGCGATCGCGGTAGAGAACCAGTCGACTGTATATCCTTGTCACCACGGTGTCCAGCAAAATCATCAGTGCCGTCGTGCCGTGAACGCGGGCGATCGAACGAGCGATGCGATACATCGGCAACAAGACGAAACTGCTGCCATTCCTCAAATCTGCGATGGCGAGACTCGCCATCGCCCCGGGGACCGCCCACGACGCATTCGCTGGAACGGCAGCGGTTGGGCGAGCGCTCAAGTCCACTGGCTGGGTCGTTCACTCCAGCGACCTGATGACGTACTCGTATGTCATGCAGCGGGCGTATGTCGTTGCTTCGAGGTTGGACTCCTTCAACGAGCTGGCGAACGCCGACCCCGGGATTCGCGACCTGTTCGCCGAGCGCGGTCTGACGGCCACGCATCGATCGATCATCGGCGCCGAGCAGGGCATTGCTTTGGAGCCCACCGGATTGGCGGCCAGACGACTGAGCGCGATCGCCGAACATCTGGCCAGTGGCGTGGCCCCGAGCGAAGGGTTCTTTGCGCAGAACTTCAGCGCGGCCGGCGGGAGGATGTATTTCACGGATGAAAACGCCCGCCGAATAGACGCCGCCCGGACGATACTTCACGACTGGCGTCAGCGCGGTCTTCTCGCCGACGATACGTTCTACATCCTGCTTGCCGCCGTGATCGAAGGCGCGGATCGCGTTGCAAATACCGCGGGTGTCTACGCCGCGTTCATCAAGCAGTGGCAACCGAATGCGCTGCGGCGATTCTCGATCGTTCCCGAGCTTCCGGTCCGAACGCTCGCCCGCTGCGTTGCCCATCAGGCAGACGCTGCGCAGGTCGCGGAGACACTCGGCTCGATCGATCTGCTGTACGTCGATCCTCCGTACAACACGCGGCAGTACGCTGGCTACTACCACGTGCCCGAGCTCATCGCACGAGGGTGGTTCGATGACGAGGTAGAGCTGCGAGGGAAGACGGGCCTCATCGCCGACGAGGATCAGAGGAGTGCCTGGTGCTCACGACGGGACGCTCCAAATGCGCTCCGCAGCCTGCTCGTGGCGACAGGCGCCCGCCACATTCTCGTGAGTT
>DASUGD010000372.1:0-26890 GCA_036274195.1 Gemmatimonadaceae bacterium
TCGGATGACGTCATCACCTCGAGCGGCATGGGCTTCTCGAACATGAGGCGTTGCTTTTTCGTCCCGAGCTTCTCGTCGTACACGTGGATGTAGTACAGCGGGCCGTTGGCCACCGCACGAAACGCAAACTCCTTCTGGTCACCGCTCCGTCGCGCGAACAGGAAGTAGTCCCTGCTGTCGGGAACGGGCTCCATGGTGTGCACGGCAAGGCGCGGAGGCACTTCGCACGGCAGCGTGTTCTGGATCTTGAGCTCGTCCAGGGATAGCGTGAGCACGACCTTCGCCGCGAAATGGTGCTTGAGACCATCGTCGTTGGCGGCCGTGCCGTCGTTGGCCTTTCCCTGGTCGTGCCCCACCTTGCTGTACTTGCCGAGGTAGGGGACGAAGCCGGCTTGCGGTCCCCAGTCGGAGCTCTTGCCTTTGACGTGGAAGTTCTTGGTGGGATACGACTGCTTGATCCAGCGTTGCGACCACGGCCCGGTGGACCGGAAGATGATGACTTCATCGAGGGCGTTGGCGACGGTGAGCGATGCTCTCATGTCGCTTTCGATCATGCCATTCTCGGCATCACCGTAGGAAGCCTGCAAACCGTACTTGGCCATTGGCGGGTGACCGTGGAGGGGGGCGTGCGAACGTGCGAGCGCGGTGAGTTTCGGGCGACACCGTCCGTACATTGCTGCGCGAATGTATTGCGCGGAAGTCAGTTCGCCGTCTCACGAAGCGAATCCTGCGCACACTTTTGCCAGTCGAGCACGAAGCCCGGTTAGATTTCGCGCTCCTTTCGCGTGGAAGCCGTACGGCACGCATCAAGAGCACGGACCTCGAGCAGCTCGACTCCTTTTGAGGTAACGTCCAAGCGACGCCGGGGGTTCCCTGAGCGAAGCCCGCGTCAAGCTCACCGGCGCGAGGCGCCTAACGCGGCACCTGTTGCGCATGTGTCTCGCGATGTTCATGCCGACGGCGTCGCTCTTCCTCGGTCAGCCGAAGGTGTTCCCGATGCGGCGTACGCCGGACAAGCAGCCGCGTCACGGCGTGACTCGGTAGCGCACGGCCATCCCGGCAGCGTTGTGGAAGGAGACGTGACAATGAAAGAGCCACGTCCCGACGTTGTCCGGCACCATGTCGGCCGTCGCCATTCCCATGAAATTGAGCGATGCGACGTCGGTGCGCATTCCGGCGATGAGCGCGGTATTGCCGTGCCAGTGCGGCGCGTGCACGTCGAAGTCGTTGGTCGATGACATCAAGTACCACCGCACGTGCTGGCCGCGTTTTACGGTGAGCTCCGACAGCGGCAGCGAACCGTGAATGAATCCGTTGATCGTGAACTTCACGTACCACGGGTACCCAGCTTGCACCTCGGATGGATTCGGAATGGGCGCCCACTTTGCCAAGGAGTCCGACGGCGGCCGGTTCGTCTTGGAGAGCCAGCTCGAGCTCTCTACCACCTGCATGAACGCCGCGACGATCTCACGATCAACGTCGTTCGGCGATCCGTCCGCGCGCGCCTTGGCCCGGGACGTAATGATCATCGGTCCGAACAGTCCGGTGTTGATGTCGCGCACCTCGTCCACGTGAGAGTGATACATCCACATCACGGAGCTGCCGTCCATCGGGCCCGGGCCGGCTCGCGCCGGCACCGGCCACACATAAGCGTGTGTGTGGCCGGGCGGGACACCGTCGTCTGCCTTGTCCGTGCCACTCGTGCCGTCGTTGTACGGCACGCCCTCGGAGCTCTTGGCGTACAGGACACCGTGCGGATGCACGCTGTACGGCCGGTCGGCGTTGTTGCGGAACACGACGCGAATCGTGTCGCCCACGACGCCGCGAATCACCGGGCCGAGGAAGCCCAAGTGCTCCCACTCCGGCGTTCGCAGCTTGAGCGTGTGGAAGCTGCTGTCCGTGTACTCGCGATAGAGCACCTTGTGATACACGGTACTCACCGGCCGCGGCTTGGCGCTGGCGAAGAACGCCGAGTCGGTGTACGGCCGACCCTCGATTTCGTCACGGCCGCCGGGCACGTAGTCCCAGTCGACCGGATCGGCAGCGATGTAGTAGACTCGCGTCCGCGGCGCGGGTGGATCGTTTCCCGCGCGGCCACGCGAGGCCACGGCGCCGAACAGAACGATCGCCGGCAGAATGGCCCACACGAGCGCGCGCAATGGTCGGTTCAATTGTCCAGCTCCATTGAAATGGATGAAACGCCCTGCTCTCGAGAGTGACAACTTGAGCGACCAGTGTCTCACCGCTGTTGGCTCGCCGTTTGTTGCCGCGCGACGACCCCGTTCCTAGATTCGACTGGTCATGATCGAGCTCCGCCTGCTCGGGCTTCACGGTCTACGCGGGTCGGACGGACGCGAACTGGGCGCGTTGCCGGCCCAACCGAAGCGGTTCGCTCTCCTGGCGTACCTCGCGATTGGCAGCGGCGACGGATATCACCGGCGCGACACCGTTGCCGCGATGTTCTGGCCCGACCTGGATCAGTTCGCCGCCCGTCGCGCCCTCAGGAACACCCTCTACCACCTACGCGACGCACTCGGCGATGGCGTGGTCATCGCGCGCGGCGACGACGCGATATCCATCGACCGGGCCGCCCTCACGTCGGACGTGGCGCGGCTCAGAGAGGCGGTCGATGCCGGTCGATACGAGGACGCCGTCAATTGCTACCGCGGCGTGCTCCTCGAGGGCATGCACCTCGTCAACGCCGGCGAGGCGTTCGAGGAATGGCTGTCGCGCGAGCGACGGAACATCGACGCCGCACTGACGCGTGCGCTCGATGGACTGGTCGACCGAGACGAGGCGTTGGGGAACGTGCAGGCGGCCGCGCATTGGGCCGAACGTGCTTGTGCCCTGGCGCCGGACGATGAGCGATGCTTGCGGCGCGCGCTGTCGCTGCTCGAGCGTGCTGGAGATACTGGGCGCGCGCTCCGCCTTTACGAGGGTTACGCCAACCGCCTCGCGGCCGAGTTCGCCGCGACACCGAGCGCCGAGACGAACGCGCTGGCGAAACGCATCCGAGACGGGGGCAGATCGCTACTTCACCCGGAGGCTACGACGCGGGTGAAGGCGCGATCGGCATCGCGCGCGGAAACCGTTTCGCTCACAACGACGCTCGCCGATTCACGGCCCGCGATGCTACCGGGGCCTGAGACTCGCGCGACCGCGCCGGTTTCGCGTCGGCGCCGCGCCGCGATTTGGCTCGGGATGGTCGCGACCGCTTCCGCCATCGGCATGTTCGCCGTTCGGTCGATGCGAGCGGCACGGTCGCACGGCGAGGCACAATCGAGAGTCCTCATCACGGTGTTCGATAATCGCACCGGAGACACCGAACTGTCGCCGCTCGGCCGCATGACGCAGGATTGGATCACCGAGGGCGTGTTGCAAACGCATCTCGCGCAGGTCGTGGACCCGCGGGCCGTTTTCGTTCAGGGTCGCTCCGGCGCGGCGGGCGCGGACCCGGTCGCGATGGCACGGCGCACCGGCGCCGAAACTGTCGTCTCCGGCAACTACTACCGCTCGGGCGACACTTTGCTGTTTCAGGCGAGCGTTGTCGATGTGCGCGCGGGTCGTATCGTGCGCGCCGTCGGGCCAATCGTGTCCAGCGTGCACACGCCAGTCGCTGCGCTCGATGAGCTGCGTTCGCGCGTGTTGAGCGCGATCGCGTCCGCGGTTGACGCCCGCGCGACGCAGGATCTGGTGCAGAGCGAGCTTCCGCCATTCGACGCGTACCGCGATTACGTCGATGGGTGGGACGCATTCTGGCACGGCGACAATCCGCGCGCGCAGGCGCTCTTTCTCCGGGCTGCGAGTCGCGACGCGGCATTCACCGCCGCGCCGATCGCCGCGGCGATGGTCGCCGCCAACTCGAATGATTGTCCGCTGGTCGACTCGCTGTCACACGCGCTCGACTCGCGATCCCGAACCCTCGCCCATCGCGATCGCTTGTCGCTGCAGATCGACGACGCCCGGTGTCGCGGCCGCAACGACGAGATGCTTCGCCTAACGCTCGAGCGTGCCGATCTCGAGCCTGGAAACTCGGCCGCCCAGATGTCGGCCGCCGCCGCGGCGCTGTGGGCCAACCGCCCGCGGCGGGCGCTCGAATTGTTGGGCCGCGTCGACCCGGCCACCGATCTGGGATGGAGCACCGACACGACACACCGGACGTACTGGGGTGAGGTCGCCGGGGCCCTCCACATGCTGGGGCGTCACCGTGAGGAGCTGGCGGCGGCCGATAGGTTGCCAACCGGCGCGCCACTCGATCGAGTCTGGATGCGTGGCAGTGCGCTCGCCGCGCTCTCGCGTCCGGCGGCGGTACTCGCGTTGATCGATAGCTCCCTGTCGCTCCCGGTCGAAACGGCCAGCGACATCGGGCTCGCTCCGTATACCGACGGCCGACCGCAATACACGGTGACGCCGGGTTGGGTCGCCAACTGGATTTCGCGCGAGCTTGCCTTTCACGGCGATATCGTCGCGGCCCGCCAAGCCGCGATGCGCGCGGTCGCCTGGTATCGGAGCCGCCCTGCGAGCGAACGTTCCACGCCCGAGGAACGACTCGTGGCCAGCTGGTCGCTCGAAATGGCCGGCGGATACTCGGAGGCGGAGCGGATCGCGCGACAGCTCGTCGCCGACGATTCGACCAACGTGGACTTTCGCGGTGAGCTGGCGGGACTCGCGGTCGAGCGCGGCGAGTCCGAACTCGCGGACTCGCTCGATCGTTGGCTCGCCGCGCAGCCGGTAGCGCGGGTGAGCTGGAGCGCCAGCGTGTACCGCGCACGCATCGCCGCACTGCAGGGCAGACGCGATGACGCCGTCGCGCGTGTGCGCGACGCGCTGGACGAAGGAGCGTGGCCGGCGTGGTTTCACGAAGAGCCATCGCTCGCGTCGCTACAGACGCGGCCTGATTTCGCGGCACTCCTGGCGCCGAGAAACTGACGCGGGCGTCCGCGACGCCGGCATGCGTCCGGCGAGCTCGCGGGATTTACGAAGCCGACCGTTTTGTCGGCCGGGTGGCTCCCGGCGCGCAGGGCAACTCGCGTCAATCCAATCGCGGCGTTACGCGCCGAGTGGATCGAGGATGCGCGCGCGTCGGACTCACACGAACGCAACCGCGACGCCGGTGAGCACCAGCGCCGCGGCCCACACGAGATCGACGTTGATCCACGCACGCCGCAGCAGGTGCAGCGCCGCACGTTCGTAGACGACCACGGCCAGCACTGCCGTGACGAGCAGGTAGCCCGCGGTGTGCACACCCGTCGCCCACAGTGTCGCCCAGTCCACGGGCACCACGGTCGCCAGCGCGGCCGAGTCGTGAGCCACATGATGCGCATGGCCGGCTGCTCCCGACTGCACCGCGCGTAACGCCACGGGCCCCGCCATGAGCCCTGCGCCATGCGCCGTCGCGACCACGAACGACCAGAGCGTGAGCTCGCGCCCGGTCGCGCGCAGTCCCACGTGCCAGCGCCCCAGTCCGGCGTGGCGATGCCCGCGCAACTGCCAGACGCCAAGTCCAATGAGCAGCGCTGCCGCTCCCCAGCGGATCCCGCCGCTCGGCACGACGACGCCCAGCCCTAGCGCAACGGCGACCGCCGACGCAATGGCGAGCGCGTGACCGAGCGCGAGCGGGCCGAGCGCCCGCCAGACCGCGCGCCGCTCCCCGCGCTGGGTGCCTAACGCAACAGCGAACAGCCAGCCCATGCCCGGGTTGAGGCCGTGGAGGGCGCCTAACGCCAACAGCGCCCCTGCCGCGGCCCACGCATTCGTCGGCATCGCCGGCTCACGAAAAGCAGAAGGAGTCCGAGGACGCGTCGCCGCCCTGGAGCCGCACCTGGTGCGGCCGCATCCCGTCCTCGAACTCGAGGAGGAAGCGCTGATCCAGCGCGAGCCCGCCCGCACGTCCCACGTCGAACTTCGCCAGCCAGCCGCGGATCCCGTCCGGATAGAACTGCGCGTCCCACGGGCTGTACAGCGAGTTCGTCACGTACACGCGCCGGCCATCGCGGCTCACTTCCACCATCTGCGGGCCGCCGTTGAGCGGCGTCCCCGGCATGCGCGGATGTGCCGTGCGCCGCACGATCCCGCCCAGTCGCACCGAGCCGGCGAGCACGGGATTGAACGGATCGCTCACGTCATACTGCCGGAGCTCGCCCGTTCCCCAACACGACACGTAGAGGAAGCGATCGTCGACCGACAGGTTGATGTCGGTGACGAGCGGCGGCACGGCCTTGAACCCCGCGAGCAGCGGTGGGAGGTCGGCCGGATCCGCCGGCTCCGCCGGGATCGTGATCACCTTCTTCGCCTTCCACTCGCCAGGACCGTTGCCATTGCCACGGTCGAGATACCAGAGGAAGATCGACGACGAGAGGTCGGCCAGCGAGATCACGACGCCGACGAACCCGTAGGCGCGCGTCGGGTTGTGCGCCGGCCGCAGCTCGAGCACCATCTGCTGCTCGGCGCCCAGATCGATCTCCTTGATGTGGCGACGCTTCTTCATGTCCCACACGTGAAGCGCGTGCCCGTACTTGCCGCCTAACAGGAGCTCCGGGTTCACGCCGTCTTTCACCATGTTCGGCGTCCCCCACTCGCTCGTCACGATCGTGTCCTGGCCGAGGTGCCAGGCAAAGTCGTAGGCGAGGTGCTGCGGGCCGCGATCGTGCTCCCACTTCCCCTTCAGCTCGAACGTGTCGTGGTCGAGCATGAAGATGCCGCCCGGCCCGTTGCCGTCCGGCGCGCCGAGGGCGTTCAGGTAGATCCCGTCGGGACCGCAGTGCACGGTGTGCGGCGCCGCGTATCCGGTCTTCGCCATGACCTCGTCCCCTTCGATCACCTTCACGAGCGTCGGGTTGCGCGGGTCCGGCTTCGTGTCGACGACGTGAATGCGCGACGAGCCCGTGCCGGGCACGACGAGGTAGCGCCGCTCCACGTGCGCGTTAGGCGCCCAGGGGCACAGGTGCGAGCTGCACGCGTTCCACCCGAAGTGGTGCAGCTCGTTCCCGCCCTGCGGGAAGTCCACCTGCCCGACGAGGCGGCCGTAGGTCGGCGATGTGGGGCTGGTGTCGACGACGCCAAGTGCGTCGGTCTTGCCGTTCTCGCCGCTCGCGAGCAGCGCGACGTACGCGAGCTCTTCCGCCGGCGCCTCGGCCGCGAGCGCCGGGCTTGGGTAGAAGGTTGGATCGGGGAGCAGTCGTTTCATCTGAGCACCTGGTTGGGTTCTACCAGGGGCTACGTAGCGGGGCGACGCTGGAGGACAGGCGACGGACTGCCGGGGACGGACGACGGACGACGGGCGACGGTGAACTGCGGACTACGCAGCAAATGCCGTCGTCCGCCCCCGTCCCCGGCAGTTATGGCGTCAGGCTACGATGGAGGCTGAACAACATCTTGCTCAATCGATCCAGCTTAGACGTCAGCGACGCAATTTCGTCAGGGACGGCGAAGCCGAGCGCTAGCGCTACGGCGATCTGTGTCTCGACTTCGGCAGTGGAGCCGCGCGCTATCGAGACAAATCGTCGGAATTCGCCTCCACCAAGCCGACTATGACCCTCGGCAATATTGGAAGGAATCGCGATCGCGGCTCGGCGAAGTTGCGCCACCAGGCCGAACTTTTCTTCGGCCGGAAACGCTCGGGTCACGCGGTAGATCTCGATGACGATGTCCATGGCGAGTTGCCAGACATCCAGCCCTCGATAGGATGAAATGCGCGGCGATCGTGGCATGCGCCACGATAGCGGGGCACGTCAGTTGAGCGTCATTTAGCCGTCGCCCGTCGCCCATCCGCCGTCCCCGGCTGTCGCCGTCGCCCGTCGCCCATCCCCCGTCCCCGGCAGTCTAAAAATCCAACGACCTCACCGGCTTCCCCCCCACCTTCCTCCGCAGCTCCGCCGCCTCGGCCGGACGATGCTGGAGGTCTCGCAGCACGGCGATGCGAGGGTACAAGTAGTCGTACGGGCGTGACGGCTCGCCGACACGCTCCTGCGCGATCGACAGTGCCGCCGAGTAGAACGAGTCGGCCGCCGCGAGCTCGCCACGCGCCACGCGCATGTCACCGAGCAGCATCAGAGGGTTGAGCAGACCGAGGTTTCTCGAGCCCTGCGCACGCTCGCGCATCGCGAGCGACTCGCGGCACTCCGCCTCCGCCTCCGAGACCCGGCCCGCGTGCAGGTGGATCTCGCACAGCCCCGCTTTCGCGCCCGCGTACATGGGGTGCGCGCTGCCTAACACGTTGGCGAAGAGTGTCATCGCGGTGCGCTGCGCCGCCTCGGCCTCGGTCCACCGCCCGACGCGCGAGTAGACCTTCGCGAGATCGGCGTACGCGTCGGCCACCGAGACGTCGCGCTGGCCGATCGTCTTTTCAAAGATCTCGATCGCGCGTCGCGACAACTGCTCGGCCTTCGCGAAGTTGCCGCGGCGCGACTCCACACCGCCTAGGAGGTCGAGCGCATAAGCCGTCCGCGGGTGGGCCTCGCCGAGCGCAGCTCTCGAGATCGCGACACCACGCTCCATGAGCCGTGCGGCTTCCGCGTAGTCCTGGCGACCGCTGGCCACCGCCTCCGCCAGCCGAAAGAGCGGCACGATGAGTTCTGGATCGTTAGGCCCCTTTTCACGCTCGTACAGCGCGAACGCCCGACGCATATAGCGCTCCCCCTCCTCATATCGGCCGAGCCGGTGCACGGCGCCACCCAGCATCTCGAGCGAGTAGGCCGCACGAGGGTCGTCCGCCCCGTACGCCGCGACCATGATGTCCGCGGAACGTCGGGCGTAGGCCTCCGTGGCGCGAAGGTCGCTGCGGTACACCGCCAGCTTACTGAGCATCTGCCACGCGTCGGCCGCCGAAGGATCCGCCGGCCCGTTCACCTTCTCGTAGATCCGAAGCGCCTGCCATGCGGCCGAATCTGCAGCCGGATAGCTCCCGGTCACCCGCAGCGTGTTGGCCATCTGGAGCAGCGTCGTGGCCGCCTCGGCACTCTCGCCGGCGCCATTGGCACGACGCAGCACGAGCGAGCGCTCATACGACTGCTTCGCCTCGGCGAAGCGTCCCGCATTCTGATAGATCCGCCCTATCCCCTCGAGCATGCGTGCCTGCACGAGAGGACTGTTGCCGAGCTGTTCGATCTGCCCCATGCCGCGCGCGATCAGCTCTTCCGTCGTCCCCGGCGGCGCACCGCCCGGCGCCGGGACGTTCACGTCGAACAGGCCGGCGAGAAAGCTCGTCGTCTCGTCCGATTCGTGCAGTGCTTGTCGCGCCTGCGTCAGCGCCGCGGTCGCGCGGTCACGCTCGCGCCGCGCGGTTGCCGTCTGCTTGATGGCGACGGCGGTGCTCGCGACCAGCGAGAGCACGGCAATCGTGCCGAGGCTCGCGGCCGTGCGATGTCGGCCCAGAAACTTGCCGAGGTAATAGGCGCGGCTCGGGTGGCGCGCGATGACGGGAAGTCCGTGGAGATAGCGCTCGATGTCTTCCGCCAGCAGTTCCGCCGAGCCGTAGCGGCGGCGGGGCTCCTTGCGCAGGGCCATCATGACGATGGCATCCAGATCGCCCGCGAGCACGCGCCGGAGCCTTTCGGGGGTCGTGCCGCGTCCCGACGCAATTTCCGCCGGCGCGGGCGCGTCGGGCTCGTCAGGGAGAGGCGCGCGCGTGGCCCACGTGCTCGGTCGCTCCGGCTCGCGCTCGCACACCAGCTCGTGCAGCTCGCGCACGGCACCGGTCCGGATCTGATACGGGCGACGCCCGGCGAGCAGCTCGTACAGCACGACGCCTAACGCGTAGACGTCGCTGCCGGTCGTCAGCGGCTCGCCGCGCACCTGCTCCGGGCTCGCGTAGTCGGGCGTCATCACGCGGAATGCCGTGCGGGTGTGCGGCACGGCCATGCCGCCCATCGCCGAGTTGAGCAGCTTCGCGATGCCGAAGTCGAGGAGCTTCACCTGCCCCGACGCCGTGACGAGGATGTTCCCGGGCTTGATGTCGCGATGGATGATGAGGTTCTGGTGCGCCGAATTGACGGCACGGCAGACGTCGACGAACAGCCGGAGGCGCGACACGATGTCGAGACCGTGCCGGTCGCAGTACGTCGTGATCGGCAGGCCGTCCACGTACTCCATGACGAGATACGGGAGCTGTCCGTCGGTCGTGCCGCCGTCGAGGAGCTGGGCGATGTGCGGATGGCTCAGCGAGGCGAGGATCTGTCGCTCGGCGATGAAGCGCCGGTGCAGCTCCTCGGCGTCGGGGCTGTTGCGCAGCAGCTTGATCGCGACCTCGCGCCGGAACTCGCCGTCGTCACGCTCGGCGAGATAGACGACACCCATGCCGCCGCGGCCGAGCTCGCGCACGACGCGATACGGGCCGATACGCCGGTCGAGCAGTGCCTCCGTCGCGAGCGACGTCGTTGCCGGCGTTAGGCGTCGCTCGAGGATCCCCGTGGTGAGGTCGTGCGCGGCCAGCAGCCCATCGACCTTGGCGCGGAGCTCCGCGTCTCGTGCGCAGCGGTCGCTGAGCCACGCGCCACGCTGGTCGGGGCGCAGGTCGAGCGCATGCTCGAACACTTCCTCGATCTCGGCGCGGCGTGCCGGCGAGAGCGCCATGGGGTCACGACTCGGGAAGCGTGTTCCGGACCCCGCGCTCGGCCAGCGCGTGGTAGAGCCACGCGCGCGCCTTCACCCAGTCGCGCCGTACGGTGCGCTCCGTGACGCCGAGTGCCTCGGCGATCTCGCGCTCTTCCATGCCGCCGAAGAAGCGACATTCGACGACCTGACGCTGTCGCGGATCGAGCTCGTCGAGCGCGTCGTTCAGCGTGAGCAGCTCGTCGACGTCGAAGTCGGCGACCCAATGACCGCCCGAGAGCGTCGTCCGCTTCCAGCCGAGGCCTCCGCGTTTGGCCGCAAGTCGGTGCCGCGCGTCGTCGACGAGCACCTGCCGCATCGCGCGGGCAGCGATGGCGAGGAAATGCGCGCGGTCTACCGCTGCGGCCGCGCCGCCGACGGAGAGCTTGACGTACGCGTCGTGCACCAGCTCCGTCGGCCGCACGCTCTCATTGCCGAACCCGCGGCCGAGCTGTCGCCGAGCCACTCGCCGAAGGTCCTCGTACACGAGCGGGACGATGCGGTCGATCGCGCTCGCATCGCCGGCGCGCGCCGCGTGGAGGAGGCGCGTCACCTCTCCTGCCCGTGCTGCCGCGGGTGCAACCATGGGCGAATCCCTCGTTCGTGCGAGGAGCCAAACTTGTGCGGTGGACCGGCGCGAGACAACGGTTGGGGACGCCCATCCGCGTCATCTTAGAGTCAAATGCGTTGGATCCGGTGGGGACCGGACAACTCGGGGACGGACGACGGCGGACGGGGGACGGGCGACGGCGTAACGGCGCAGTCTGCAGTTTCTCCGTCGTCCGTCGCCCGTCCCCCATCCCCGGTAGTTCACCAACACACCTCGTCAAACGTCTGCTCGAACACGACGTAGTTGCCCTGATCCACGATGAAGCGGGTGCTGGCCACGAGTGAATAGGCGTCGCGGGATCCGGTCGCCACGAAGCGAATGATGTCGGCCGTTCGCAGGTCCATGTTCAGGTCGTCCACCGCGCGCGAGTTGACGTGCTCCGACATGAGACCCCGGAAGACCGTGCCGGTTGTCAGTCCCACCGCGGTGAGCCCGGCGGTATTGGACTTGATGTTGAGGTGCATGACGCCCGACGCATCCTGCGTGAGATGCACGTCGTAACGCAGATCGCCGGTGACGCGAACCGCTTCGCCGGCGCCGCCGTTCGCGCAGGAGATCCAGACGTTCTGGTCGATCGACCGACTCACAGTGTTGGCGCCCTCGACGTCAGCGGCGACGGTGCGGTTCGCCGAGACGCGCGGAGTTGCTGGCGCAATGGAGTCGGTGCTGCTGCAGGCAGCGGTCAACGCGATGATGGCGGACAGAATGCCGCGGAATATGATGGAGCGCATGGAAGCCTCTATGTCGTTTTTGGATGACTCGATGGTGTGCGAATCGATCTACGCCACTCCGAGCCGCCAGCGGACATTCGAGACGTGGCATCGGTCGCCAATGGACGCCGCACGTCACCTTTTTCGTTAGGCGGCAACGGCCTCCGGAAGCCAATCCAACGTGTCCCGAGGTCATCGTTCTTTGACCCGGCTCGTCGGGTAACGGCGATCGCCGTCGAGCATTCGGTTTCTCGCCAGCATCCAGTAGCTTGAAGTCATGGACAAGCCACGAATCTTCCTGGGCTCGTCAGGAAAGCAGGCGAAGCTGCTGCAGGCGCTCACGCGCGGTCTCGAGGACATCGCGCACGTCGAGCCCTGGACGACGTCATTCAATCCAGGCACCACGACCCTCGAGCGACTCCTCGAGCTCACGCGCGAGGTCGACTTCGCCGCCTTCGTCTTCGCGCAGGATGACTGGACGACCAATGCCCCGACTGCGGCCGAATCCGCGGCATCCGGCCAGGCATCGCCGCGAGACAACGTCGTCTTCGAAGCCGGGCTGTTCGGCGGAGTCCTCGGCATGCGCCGGACGTTCATCCTCCATGCGAACGGGGCGAAGCTGCCGAGCGATCTCCTCGGCCTCACGTGCGTGCGTTATGCGAATGCAACCGCCGCCAGCGAGATCAAGGTCATCAACCAGAAGGTCCGATCGGCGATCGAGAGCGAAGGCCGCCTGAATCGGATCGAAGGGCAGTGGTGGCAGTTGTCACTGACGGAGCGGACCGACCGAGAGCCTTCGGCCGTCAGCCTCCTGCGCATCTCGCGTGACCGGGACGGGGCGCTGGAGATTCAAGGCCGCTCGTGGCAGGAGAATGGTCGCTTGTCGGCTCGATATTGGAGCGAGGCGACCAAGGAGAAACGCGACCCTGCCGGGGTCTTCTACTACTGGAAGGGAGAGCGGCCGCTCAACCTCAATGCACCGCAGTTGGACGGCACCGGCGAGATCAGAATCGAGTCCGCGGATCGCGCTGCGGGATACTTCACGACTCGATCGGAGGGCGACCCTACTATCTACGCCCGGACGTCCGGCATCTACCTGCGGGCCGACCCTAACGACTTGACTGTCATGGATGGGCGTGACGATCGGCAGCGGGTCGAGCTGATCGCTGAGCGGTTGAAGGATTGGAAGTCGGTCACCATGACCTAGCCGTCGCTGACAGCGAGACCCAATGTGCCGGCACAGCGATCGGGGCGTCCGGCACGCGTTCTGCCTGACCCATGCCAGCGGCCCGGCGGGCCGGCGGCGCAGCACGTAGGCGACGCGGCGAACCGCGCAGGGCAGCCGTCACGGGCAGGACGTAACGAGCGGGAACGGGGCGGCCGGGCTCAGTAGATGTGCAGCTTCTCCAGCAGCGCGCCCGTATCGCCGACGGACGCCAGGAGATCCTTGTTGTGCTTGATCATCTTGCTGCGCATGTACACGCGCATCCACTGCTTGTACGCGTAGGACTCGTAGCGGTCGAGCATCGCCGCCAGCGGCACGTCGCGCCGGCCGAGGAGGCCCGCCAGGAACATCGCACACTCGAAGCCGAGCGATATCGATTGGAAGTAGGGAGAGCCCATCGCCGAATCGCCAGCAAGAAACACGGGCGAGCGGGTGAGCGGATGGTCGTCAGCCCCTGTCCTTCGCCACTCGCGACTGGTCGCGTGGCGAGCCCGGTACAGGTCGAGCGGGATGCGGACGATCTCCAGGTCTCCGACGATCTCACCGTTCGTCTCCTCTTTCACCTTCGCGATGAAGCGGTCCATCGACTCGGCGACGCGAGGGAAGTTGCCCCGCAGCCAGTGGCCATCGAATCGTGATGGCATCCGCTCGTAGTCCGCGGCCGAGATGGTGACGATGCCCGTGACGTGGGTGAGGTTGCCGTCGTAGTACGTGCGGTTTACGGCCGGAAAGAACTTGTACTGCGGATTGTCGATGTTCTTGAAATACTTGCACTGCTCGTTGCAGTCGTACGGCTGGCCGTACAGAAACGTGACGACGAGCGCGTACTCGAGCCGGAGCTTCAGCGTGTTCGAGGCGTCCGCCTCGAGGAACACGCGCGACGATGGGTCATTGATCGAATGGGCGTTAGGCGACAGCTGGTCGCGGAGCACCGAGTGAGTGCCGGTACAATCGATCAGGATGTCTCCCGGCCCGAGCATGGCCATCGCGTCCTGGGCCGTGACGGTGGCCCTGATGCGCCGCACGTGCGGCTGGCGCGCATCGATCAGGTCACTGAGCGTTCGCTCGATGGTGTTGAGTGGGCAGAACCCCAGCGTCCACCCGCGCAACAGCGCCATCAGGTCCGGCGGGATGGACTGCCGAAAGGCGAGTCCGTCGGTAATCTCCCCGGGCTCGAAGACGGCGAACACGCTCTCTTCATCAATGTGGTCCGTGCTATAGCTCGCAACCGAATCCGCCACGAGGTACGACGCGACCTGCACCATCCGCGTCCGCGTGTACTCGGCTCGCTTCTCGTAGAGGTTCACAGAGAACCGGCCGGTGGGCTGGAGCAATGCCGTCAGGAGGAGGCCCACGGGGCCGGCACCGATGATGTGAACTCTGGTCCCGGACGTCAGGGTCTCTGAGCTCATCGAGTCGCTCTGTTCGGGCACTTGGCTTCTCGCTGAAAGAAAACGAGGGCACGCGCGATGGAGGGCAGCACGAACGGTGTTCTCGCGCCTTCACGCCGCAATATACTCGCCGCTGAGTGGCAGCACGTCCTGCCTGCCATGGCAGGCGGTCGCCAATGCCGTCAGATGAACGGCACCACGATTGGGTAGCCTCATCCAATCGTGGTGTCGCCTAACGCTTGCGGTTCGCGGCGCTGTCGCGAGCCGCGAGGGGTCTTCGGGTCAGAACCTGTACACGAACCCCAGCGCTGTCGTCGTCGCGCTCGACTTGCGAGCCAGCGGGCTCTCGGCGACTCCGTGCGCGAGGTGGCCGTCCGAAACCACGCCGACGACCTGCCACGCACCGTAGATGGAGTACCCAAGTTGCGCGGTGTTGCGCAGCTCCTTGAAGCCCGCGTGCGGCGCGAACGCAATGGCGTCGCCATCGCGGAGCCGGCCGTCCCCCGCGTCGAGAAGCTCACGGCGCCGCTCGGCCTGCTCAGGCGTGATGCCGAAGTCGAACGCCATGTTCCTATGGTCCGCCCACGTGACCGTGCTGCCGATTCCGGCAAAGAGCCGAGGGGCGATCGGGCCACCGAGCTGAAGTCCGAGCAGCTGCATGTTGCCTGCGTCGCCATCGAGCCCGATCATGGTCGTGGACATTGCGACCGCGGGGCCCGCCCGGAGGAACAGCGATGTCGTGCCGAACACGCTGCCGGAGCGGTTGTCCATTCCGGCCAGACCGTTCGCGCGGTCCTCCTGGCGCGACTCGGCCGCGGCCAGCCCGACCGACGCGCCCAGGGCTCCATCCTTCACGATCCATTGGATGCCGGCGCCGAGTGCGCCGTTGGCGGTAGTGGTGCGGATCAGAAGGCGCTGCCGAAACGCGAGGTCGATCACTGGCGCGCCTAACGTGCGACGGGCGTCCGATCCGTAGTAGCTCGCGATGGAGCCGGCGGCCATGCCGACGGACCCATGCCAGTTGCGCTCCCGGCCCGTCGAATCCTGGGCCGCGAGCGGGTGAGCGGGGAGAGCAAGGAGAGCGACCGTCCACGCGTGAAGCGCGAGGAGAGCAAGACGGGTAGTCGGGCGCGAGGCCGTAAAGGTCGTGGCGGTCATTGTCTCATCCCCTGCCGGCTGCCCGGCGAATTGACTGGTCCGGTGAATCGAGCAGCGGCGCGTACACCACCGTGCTTCGTTAGGCACCAGTCTAGCGCTGGGCGATCAGGGTCGCGTTCCCGCGACGAGGGCTCTTTCTACTACCCGAATGGGGACTGGGACTGGGGACTGGGGACTGGGGACTGGGGACTGGGGACTCGGCCGGGAAGCTCTTAGCGCCGAGGATACTTCCTCTGCAGTAATAGCCTCCCGGCCGAGTCCCCAGTCCCTCAGTCCCCGGTCCAGCCCACCTAACGCCCCGCGAGATTCGGCGGCGGCGCAGAAACTTTCGTCAAGGTGGCTGAGCCCGCACCGCCGAAGTCGATCTGCACATCTGCCACGGCACCGGTTGGATCCAGGCGGAACTGGAACGTCCCTTCCTCGAGCGTCGGGTTGGTCGGATGCGCCCGGAACGTGTCGAAGTGCCAGTGCTCGAGCGTACCACGGCGTTTGGCGCCGAAGTCGAACGACAAGGTGCCGTTCACCTCGCGGATCGTCATCGCACCGAACGCGCTGTCGGCGTACGTGCCGGCATAGGCCGCGAGCCGGAGCGACGGCTTCGTGTCAGGCACCCGCCGTGCGGCAAACGCCGCGACCGCCGCGCGCTGCAGACGGCCGACAGAGTCGTACGACAGTCGCAGCCGACGACTCCAGTCGGTCGATGCGCGCCCAAGCTGCATGTCCACGATCTGCCGAGCCAGTGCCGTCGGAGCCAGAATGCCGCTGCCCAGGTTCGTCAGCACGACGACGCCGAATCGCGCTTCCGGGACCATCGCCACCGCCGACGCCATCCCGTCGATTTCACCGGTATGTTCGACCAGCAACTGGCCGGCGTAGTCGCTCGTCGCCAGTCCGAGACCAAACGCAAGGAAGTGCGCGGTCGGAAACAGAATCTTCGTTCCGCCGCCGACAGGAATCGCGATCTGAGCCGACCGCATCTCCTCGATGCCGCGCTGGCTGACGATCCGCTTCCCATTGTAGGTGCCGCCGGCGAGCTGCAGCCGCAGCCATTGCGCCATGTCGATGACGGTCGAGTTGATCGATCCGGCCGGGCCGACGTTGTCGCCGTTGTACCACTGGATGGGTCGGATACCCTGTCGCGTCTCCACGTGCGGCGTGACGACGTTCGGTCTGCCGGCAAGCTCCCGAATGCTGGTGCTCGTGGACGTCATGCCAAGCGGGCTGAAGATCCGCGCCCTCATGAAATCGTCCCATGTTCCACCGGTCGCGTGCGCCAGCACCTGCCCGGCTGACATGTAGGCGACGTTGTTGTACCGGAATTTCGTCCGGAAGCTCGACTCGAGCGGCAGGTAGCGCAGGCGCCTAACGATTTCGTCGCGGTCCGCGTCCGAGCCGTACCAGAACAGCTCGTTGCGCGCAAGCCCCGTTCGGTGCGTCAACAGGTCGCGCACCGTCACCTCCCGACTCGCCAGGGGATCGCTGAGGCGAAAGCCGGGGATATAGGTCGAGACGGGAGCGTCGAGATTCACCTTGCCCTGGTCCACGAGCATCTCGAGCCCGGCGGCAGTGAACGCCTTCGAGTTCGACCCGATGGCGAAGATCGTCCCCTCGTTGACGCGTTCGGGACGGCCCAGTTCGCGAACGCCGAACCCCCTGGCGTAGATCACCGAGTCGTTTCGGACGATCGCGATAGCGACGCCCGGGATGCTCCATTCCTTCATGGTCTGCTGGACGTACTGATCCAACCCCGGGAATGGCTCGCGTACAGTCCTGGTGCCGATCCCGACCGTGACCGCGGCAAGGGCAACGGTTGGGATGATTTGCGACATGCGAGGCATTGTAGTCTCCGCGTTCGAGAAGCGTTTGCTCTTTCCGCGGATACGTTAGGCCGGGCGCCTGGTGCCTCGCGTTCCCGATGCTCGGGTTTTCCGAATTACCCGTTCGGGTAAGCGCGGCGAGCCCGCCCGTACGGGACCTCAATCCTGACCACGGTGCCGTGGCCAGCAGCGCTCCTCACATCGAGCGTTCCGCCACACCCGCTGGCTCGTTCGCGCATGCCAATGAGGCCGAAATGACCCTCCGCCAGTCTATCCGTGGCGAACCCCTTCCCGTCATCGGTAACGGACAGGCGGCATCCGCGCGATCGAAACGCGAGCACGACCAGCACGCGTTCCGCCTCCGCGTGCTTCACGACGTTCGTCACCGCCTCGCGCACCATCGCCACCACCGCCTCGTGCAATCGAGGTCGCACGGGACGCGGGCGACCAGTGACCGTGAGTGCAACGGTAACCGGCGCCCGTCGCGCCGCCTCTCGCGCCGTATGCTCCACCGCCTCGGCGAGATTCGTCGACATCGCGCTCGATCGCATCCCCGTCACCGCCTCGCGCGCCTCGCGACTCGTCCGTTCAGCCAGCTCGAGAATTCGCTGAAGGGTCGCGATCGTTTCGTCGGGCTTCGACGTCACGTGCGGCAGCACGGCTCGCAGCTGGAGCGCCAGCCCCGCCACGTCCTGTAAGAGGCCGTCGTGCATGTCGCGCGCGAGTCGCGTTCGTTCCGCGAGCACGGCCTCGAACCGTTGGCGCGTTGCGCGCCGCAGCCGCCGCTCTGATCGCTTTCGCTCGATTCCCTGCGCGATCGCGTCGGCGATGGAGCCCAGCGTTTCGAGCGTCTCCCGGGCGATTGCCTGCCGCGCGAACATGGCCATGACACCAACGACGCGGTCGCTCACGACGAGCGGATACCCGGCGAACGCGACCATGCCTTCACGCGCGGCCCACGCCTTGTCGCTCACGCGCGGGTCGTTCGGCACGTCGTTCGTGAGGTGTGGCCGTCGCTCTTGCGCGATCATGCCGATCTTGAGCTCGCCGATCGCGATGCGGCTGTGCGCACCGTCGAGATGCGTATAGAGTCCCGCGCTGGCCTCGAGCGTCAACACGTTGCCGCCGCGCGGCAGCGTCCAGATTCGCGCGAACGCGACATCGAGCTGACGGACGAACGCCTCGGCGCAGCCCTGCAGCATCGAACGGACCGTGTCGGCCTTCGCGAGCACGCCGCTGATATCGACCCGCAGGGCCGCGTCACGCACCTGCCTCGCCTGAGCCTCCTCGGCGAGTCGTCGCTCCGTGACGTCGACGACGGTGCCGATGAACTCACGGATCTCGCCGGTGGACGTCGTCATCGGGTGCCCGATCGCGTGCATGTGCCTAACGCTGCCGTCCGGGTACACGACGCGATATCCGCACTCGAAGTCCGTGAGCTGCCGGCGCGCCTGCAGGATTACGTCCTCGAACCGGTCGCGGTCCTCGGGGTGAACGCGCAGCGGGAAGTCCTGCACGGTCACGGCGGTCGCCTCGTCCGCCGTGAAGCCAAACAGGCGATACGCGTGCGCCGACGCGAAGTGGTGATCGGTGAACGGATTCCAGACCCAGACGCCGGTCGAGCTCAGGCGCTGACCCTGGGCCAGATAGCTCACGACGCTCTTGAGCTTCTCGTCCGATCGATCGGGTTCGTCTGGACGCGCTGTGGTTTCGTCCACGCCATCCTGGATTCGCATGGCGGCTTTCAAGGGTCGGCGCCCTTGAAACTCCGCTAATCGTCGAGGTGGATGATACCACGCTGCAGTGCGAGCGTGACAGCCTCGGTGCGGTCGTCGACGCCGAGCTTCTGCATGACGTGCTTGAGGTGGACCTTCACGGTCTCCTCGGTGCGGCCGATCACGCCCGCGATCTCCTTGTTGCGCAGCCCTTTCGCGACCAGCCGCAGCACCTCGACCTCACGGGCCGTCAGGTCCACCCGCGGAGTGAACTCGGCGAGCCGACCGGCGACGACGGGTGGGATGATGCGTTTGCCGGCAGCTGCCGTTCGCACGGCTTTGACGAGCTCGTCGCCGAGCATGTCCTTGATGAGGTAGCCTGAGGCACCGGCGTCGAGCGCGCGGTAGATATCGGCGTCGCCGTCGTACGTCGTGAGGGCGACAATGCGCGCATCGGGATTTGCCGATACGATCGCGCGGATCGCGGCGACGCCATCGACGTTCGGCATCCGAAGATCCATGAGCACCACGTCGGGCTTGTGCTCGGCGTAGAGTGCAATGGCCTTGGCGCCGTCCGAGGCTTCCGCGATGACGGTCATGTCCGGTTCGTTCGCGATCATGGCGGCAATGCCGGTGCGGACGACGGGGTGGTCGTCGGCGGTGAGAACTCTGATCGTCATGTCGATACGAAGCCGGCGAGATGGCCTCGCCGGCAATACCTCGAATGGGGAATTCCAGCCGGCCGCCAGGAGTTGGCTGTTCATGGAATAGCCTTCCAGGCGATTGCCACGACCGAGATGCGAGCGGTTTCGCTCGTGGATGTCGACTCCGTGTATGTCGAGCCTTTGTGCTTCTTGTTGGGCGTGACGCTGCCGGTGGTGGTGGTGTGCTCGATGGGCCGCCGGGTAACGACGATCGCGTCGGCGCCCATCTGCGCGGCGCGCTGGCGGGCTTCCAGGATGAGTTGTCCATAGTCGGATTTCAGCGCGAGCGGAGACGACTTCACGTCGAAGAATCCGAGCTCGATGTGAGGGCGTTCAGGACGCACGTCTGTGAAGATCTGGACCGAGTCGGCGGATGCCTTGGCGGGCCGCGGGGCCGTGTAGGACGTGACGTTGGTGACCGGCGGGGAGCAGGCGATGATGCCTGTCAGGGCGACGATCCAGGTGACCTGGTTGCGCGCGGAGAACTTCATGGCGACACCGTTCGGCGAAAGTTGGACTCGGGCTCGGCGAGGCGTATGCTCTTGCCGATTGCGAACGGGTGGAACGTTAGGCATGGTGGACGCTCACGGCGTCGCCCGGGCGCGTAATCCTCGAATGCCAGTGTCAGGTACTCGGCGAGTACCTCGAACAGGTAGGGGCACGAACGTGAACCGCACTCGAGCACCATTCTTTGCGCTCGCTTAGCGCCGGCAATTCGGCGCTCGATTTATAGCGTGGCGCACGGACTGCGGGGCGACGAGCGGGACTCACCCGAACTCTACGGCACGCCCTGGCTCGATCGCACCACCCGACGAGCGCGTCGCTCCGGTGGCCGGAGTCTCGAGCTCGGCACGTTTCCCAATCGATTCGCCGCGCCGTTGCGACGAGCATGCGGGCATTTCGACGGGAGGGTGTGACATGCGTAGATGGAATCTGTTCGTGCTGACGCTGGCGGCCGCCACTGCGGGCGCAGCGATCGTGGCGTGCAGCGATCGCGAGACGACGACGGAGCCCCGGGCGCCGATGGCATCGATGGCGTTGAACCACAACGCGCAGGGCGGAGCCGCCAAGGGATTCACGGCCGGCTGGCTCGATGGGCAAACCGTCCAGTTCTTCTATCAGAAGGACTTTTTCTGCGCGGAGCCGCCGGAGAGCGGCGCGACATCGAACTGCGAAGTCGGTGAGGACGGAACGGTCGATCCGCGCCCTGGTCCAATCCCGGAACTGTACGTGATCACGCCAATGGGCATCACGGTCCCGCAGTCGACATTGCACTGTCCGATTCGAGGATCGTGCATCAACCACCCATCGACCATCGATCTTTCACGACTGCTCGGCGCATCGGCCGCGAACGCTCTGCTTCCACCTCACAGCCACGTGATCGACGAGCGGCACGGCGGCTGGTGGGAGCTCGAGGTCATCGGGGTGACGAGTCTCGACGCATGGAACCAGATCGTGGCGGCGAAGAGCCTGGACAAGGTCCGTGAGCTCCAGGCCGCGCACGCGGGCGTGACGGACGACATTCCGACGAATACGTATTTGTTTTTCAACGTCCGCGCGGAGTGACCGCCGCGGGAGCGGGTCTGGAGGGCACGGCGCGCCGACGCGCCGCCGGGACCCTGCAGCTCGCCGGCGGCGCGCTCATGGTCGCGGGCGCTCTCTTGCCGTGGCTGACGTTGTTGGCTGGCCTTCAGGCCTATCGCGGGATTCTCGGGTGGAACGGCCGCGGCGTGCTCGCGGCGGGAGTGGTCGTGGCGTTAGGCGGCGCCGCGTCGATCGTCGGGCGAGCGGGGCTGCTCGTTCGGCGCGGTGTCAGCCTCCTCGCCGCGGTCGTCGCCGGCAGTGGGGTGGTGCTCGTGGGTCGGCTCATCCAGACGTGGCACGACCTCGTCGCTCGCGACGCGATGATGGTGGCCCGTCCGGGCGTCGGCCTGCCGGTGGTGGTGGTCGGGGCCGTCGTTGCGGCCGCCGCGATCTTTGTGGACGGTGGACGTTAGGCTGAGTCCCGGACATTCGCGCGCGGTCGGACGTGACTGACCATTTTCCGGCGCATCCGACAACCTCTTCGTCGTAGATGCCCGACCTGAGAGGGCCGGCTGCACAGACGTAGGGGGAAACGGATGCGACGGAAACAGCGGATCACCCGGATCGCTCCTCGACGGTGACTACTCCGCGTCGCCACGAGGGTTGCGACGCCAGCCCCAATTGCCTACAACCAACCCCATGAAGCGGTCCTCAGCATCTACGCGGGCGATCCGGCCACTGCTCCTCGCGCTGGCCACCGCGTGCGTGGCCGTGCCGGCGGCAGGACAGCAGCCACTCCCATTCGACAGCGTCGCTGCCCTGACCGCTCCTCCTCCGGATCACCGCATCGCCTACGGGCCCGGCCCACTGCAGTTCGTGAACCTGCGCCTGCCAAAGCGCCCCGGCCCGCGCCCGGTCGTCGTGTTCATCCACGGCGGCTGCTTTCTCTCGCAGTACTCGATCGCGCACGCGGCGGCACTCGAGCAGGCATTTGCCGACTCGGGCTACGCGGTGTGGAGCATCGAGTACCGTCGCGTTGGCGACGACGGTGGCGGATGGCCCGGCACGTTCGAGGACGTCGCCCGCGCCGCGGACCATCTGAGGAGCGTGGCGAAACGCTACTCCCTCGATCTTCACCGAGTGGTCGCCGCCGGCCACTCGGCCGGCGCGGACCTCGCGCTCTGGCTTGCGGCGCGCAACCGCCTCCGCAAGGAAAGCCCGTTACGGGTCGACAACCCACTCCCGATCCGTGCGGTGCTCGCGCTCGCGCCGGCTCCCGACCTCGGCGCCCTCCACGCGCAGGGCGTCTGCGACCACGTAATCGACAAGTTGATGGGTGGGTCGCCCGCGTCGGTCCCCGAGCGCTACGGCGATGTTTCGCCGGCGCTGATGATACCCATTGGCGTCCCGCAGGTGGTCATCATCGGCGCGCAGGATCGCAATTGGGGTCCGCCGGGACGAGCGTACCGGTCAGCCGTGGTCGCGGCCCACGATACGCTCGTCCGGTTCGTGGACGCGCCGGACGCCGGGCATTTCGACGTCATCGCGCCGACGAGCACGAGTTGGGGACTCGTTATGCAGGCGCTGCGCGATCTGTTCGCTCGGATCGGTCCCTGATACAGCCGTGTGAAGGGACCGACTCGACTCACGGCGGAACAACCTCGACGAAGATCGAACCGGTTACGCCGTCGAGCGTCGCATCCAGCCGCACGATGCCCGGCGCCAATGCTGTCACGAGCCCCGAGCTCGAGACCGACAGCACTCCCGGATCCGAGCTTTGCCACGTAACGACCGCGCCAGACAGTACCACCCCCCGATCGGTAAACACCGTCGCGGTGGCCTGAGCCGTCTGCCCGACTGTCAGCCTCGTGTTCGGCAGGAAGGGATCGATCTCCGCGATGGTGGCGATGACGGTGATGGTCGCGGTCAGGGTGAAGCCGCGGTACGTCCCCTCGATCGACGCCGTGCCGAGTCCAACAGCAGTGACGGTAACGTCGGTATCGGACCGCCGGGTCAGCGTCAGCACCGCCGGATTTGTCGAGACCCACTGGTCCGCAATGACGGACCCCCGTTCGCCGTTGGTGCTGACGAAGTTCATTTGCAAGAACGTATTGTCGCCCAGGTTCAGCGTGTGGTCGTAGTCGCCATTATTGAAGTATCCAAACTCCGGTTGGACGGTGAGCTGCGCGGTGCCTTGCACGCCGTCCACCGTGGCCGAGATGGTCGTCTTCCCCATCAGAACGCCGGTCACGAGCTCCTGGCCCGGCTGGTCGGCCGCCGCCACGGTCGCTGTTGTCGTGTCGCCCGACGCCCACACGATCGACCGGTCGGCGAGATCCGTGATGGGCGCACCGGACGCGTCGAAGGCCGCCACCGTCAGGACCACCCTCAAGGGATTCCGCGTGTCCCAGTCCACGGTCGCGGGGTTCGGCGAGATCGTCACCCGGGCCACCGGGACCATGACCGTGAGCGCCATCTGACCGGTTCGCGGGCCGGCCTTTGCGGTGATGGTCACCGCGCCCGGCGCGACCGCTGTCACCTCGCCGGTCTTCACATCGACCGTCGCGACAGCCGGGCTGCTCGTCGACCACTTGATGGGAAACTTGTCCTTGTCCTTCCCGTTAGGCAGGACCACGGTGGCGGTCAGCTGGATCTTGTCGCCCGGGTGGAGGCGGGTGGAGGCCGACGCGGCGATCCTGATCCCGCCGGCGTTTGCCTGCGCTCTCGCCGGCACCTCGACGAGTGCCGGGCTCGGCGTCGGCGTCGTAGGCGCATCAGGTCCGCATGACACGACGGCTGGCAGGAGAACAACGACCGTGGCGAGTCGAGCAACGAGACGAGACCTGTGCATAGTGACGCCCGCGCGAGAGGAACCAACGACGGTTCTTGCGATCTGACGCCCTGCTCGATCCACCCTCTTCGACGACGCGAACCAACACTCCGCAGCTCAGCGTACTGCGAGCGCGTTCGTGACGCCGTAGGAAGCTCGCCTCATCGTGCTCAGGAGATCCCCGACGAGAGAGCCAATACTCAGCCGGTCGCGCGAAAACGCAAGTTTCGCTCGGGATCGCCCCAACCAGGAACACGGGCCTGGCCGCCGGCCAGGGCGCACTGCGTATGAAGCTGCGAACCGCGACATCAACCGCCCATGAACAGCACTCCATCTCTCATGATCCTCGTCGCCGGCCCGTACCGGTCGGGGACCGGCGATGACCCCGAGAAGCTCGCGGCGAACGTCCGCGCGATGGAGGCGTACGCGCTCCCATTGTTCCGAGCGGGCCACATTCCGCTCGTGGGCGAATGGCTCGCGCTCCCACTCGTTGCTCTCGCCGGATCCCGTCAGATCGGCGACGCGCCATTCGAGGAGATCTTCCATCCGATCGCCGAGCGGCTGCTCGAGCGCTGCGACGCCGTTCTTCGAATGGGCGGGCCGTCGAAGGGTGCCGACCTGATGGTCCAGACGGCCCGAGAGCACGGACTGGCCGTTTACCATGACTTGCGGGAGGTCCCCGGCTGTAGCGAGGTATCACCGCCGTCGTCCTGAGGGGCCAAGATGTCCGATCCGATCGGTTCGGACGACTGTACCGCCGGCGTTCCCATCTTCGAGGCGTTCACCAACGCGATCCGATCAGCGGATCGCCTCTCGAATTGGGGGCGTTATGAGGCGCATACATCTGAACTCCGCGGCGATGGCACTCACCATTGCCTTGATCCAGTCTCCGGCGATCGCACAGACCGGTCAGCCCGTGCTTCACGTCAATCCGAGGTGGAAGGAGTGTTCGTTCCAGCTCGACCCTTCGCTGACGCAGACGGCCTGGCACCAGTTCACCCGGGAAGCCGCGCTGGTCGCGTACTTGCGACCGATGTCCGACGCGCGGCCAATGGGCAAAGGACACTTCGAGCTGTCCGCGCTGCAGTACAAGACCGGCATCAACGCGTCCGACGCTGCCTGGAACGACACGTTCGTTCACCCGGATTCCGCGCATTGGCTGTTCGAGGGCGACGGGCTCAGCTTCCCGGGTCTCATGGCTCGCATGGGCGTCACCAGCAAGACGGACGTCGGCCTCTATTTCACCAAGAGCCCGGGAGCGAATTACGGGTTCGTCGGCGGGCAGGTGCAGCAGAATTTCTTCGGGGACGACACGAAGGCATGGTCGGCCGCGGCGCGGGCGAGCTTCGTCTCGCTGTACGGTCCTGATGACCTGAACCTCAACGTGTTTGGCGTCGATGTCCTGGCGAGTCGCAGGTTTGCGCTGACCCACTGGGCTGCCGTGTCGCCGTACGCGGGAGCCTCGACCTACCTGTCGAACTCCCACGAGAAGAGCGCGGTGGTCGACCTCGACGACGAGCACGTGATGGGTGCTCAGGCGATGGTGGGCGCTTCCGTCCAACTGTCCGTGGCGCGGCTCGCCGTGGAGTACAACGTTTCGAAGGTGAACTCGCTGTCGTTGAAGATTGGAGTCGGCAGGTAGCCGCGAACGACCAGCGACCGCCGGGGCGTTCGCGGATCGCGAACTCCCCCGGCGGTAGCGGGATTGGTCTGACATGTCCTGGCCAACTCCCTTTCGGAGGCTCCTCGAGGCCGGTTGGCCGGCGATCATGGACGATGTCGCCGCTCCGCGCGGTCTTCTGCGAGTGGACAGTGCGCGATTCGTCACCGGGCTGTGAGTGAGCCGCTGACGACCTTGTTTCGACCGGTCGGGCAAAGGGAGCTCGATCCCATCGCGGCGACCGGATTCGCCCGGTTTCCGCCACGCCTGCCATCGCAGCCCATCTTCTACCCGGTCCTCACCGAGCCCTATGCGACGGAGATCGCGCGCGACTGGAACACGCGCGATGAGGCGTCGGGATATGCCGGCTACGTGCTTCGCTTCCGGGTCGACACCGAGTTTCTCGCACGCTACCCCGAACGCATCGCCGGTGCCGCGCGACATCGCGAGCTGTGGGTCCCGGCCGAGGATCTCGACGAGTTCAACCGGCACATCCGCGGCCCGATCGAAGTGATTGCCGAGTTCCGCGATGTACGAGCACCGTAGCGAGCCGCTGCTTCCGTGGCCGCTCTTTCGCCGGCGAGCGATCCAGCACGCCGGTGTGGCGTTTCTCGTCCTGTTCGGCGCATTGCTCCTCGGGATGGGCATTTACCACTGGACCGAAGGACTCGACTGGATCGAGTCGTTTCTCAACGCGTCGATGCTGCTGGGCGGCATGGGGCCGGTCGATGCACCGCACACGACCGCCGGCAAGATCGGCGCGGGGTTGTACGCACTGTTCGCGGGACTCGTCTTCATCAGCGCGGTAAGCGTGATGGGCGCACCATGGCTCCATCGCATGATACATCGACTCCATCTTCAGGAGCCTAACGACCGAGGGCGCTGAATTCCGAACGGCGCAAGCCGAAGGGCGCTGAATTCCGAACTACGCGAAATCCCGAAGAGCGCGAAATCCCGAA
>DASUGD010000373.1:0-23749 GCA_036274195.1 Gemmatimonadaceae bacterium
GGGGAGCGTGAGCGACGAGCAGATCCGCGAGTATATCGATGATCAGGCGGGCGAAGCCTTGGTCGACGACAGTCGATTTCCAATCGACTCGTAGTTTTGTGAACCCCTCGGCTTCCAGCCGAGGGTGCCGATCAGTGGTTACTGGTACGGGTTATTGGTTATCTAAACCCTCGGGATGTCTCTCTGAGCGAGATGAGCGTCCCGATGGTTCGATTACCTGTAACCAATCCCAGTAACCTGTTACCAGTCCCAGTAACCACCTGTCCGAGTAACCATTACGGCGTAATCGAGCTCAGGTCCCGCGCCGCTGGATCGGTCAACGCCTTGAGAAACACGACGAGCTGGCTCTGCTCGATCGTCGTTAGGCGCAACGGCTCACGGAGACGGAAGTCGAGCGTCTCCAGGACCGCCGTCTTCGTCGCCGCGTCACCGTGATACTGCGCGCGCACGGCCGGCGTGAGGTTCGACGGGTCGTAGCTCTTCTGCGCCGAGTCGGCGTTGTTGTAGTGGCGGACCACCGCCTCGAGCGTCGCGTACGCGCCGGAGTGGAAGTACGGTGCCGTCAACTCCACGTTTCGGAGCGGCTGCACCCGGAACGCGAACCTGTACTCGGGGAACGGCACGTCCTCGCCGCGACCGATGTCGAGCGGCGCCGCGGCGCCGACGCCCGGGCCGATCTGCGGCGCGCCGACGTTCGCGAAGCTCTGGCCGCCGAGGAGTGGGCCCGCATGGCAGGTCGAGCAACGCGCCTTGCCGAAGAACAGCAGCGCGCCGCGCTTCTCCTCGGTGGACATCGCTCGATTGTCGCCGGCGAGAAACCGGTCGAACGGAGAGTTGCTGAATGTGAACGCCTGGATCTCGAAGGCGGCGATCGCGTTCGCCGCCTGCGCGAAGCCCAGTGAGCGCTCCGGGATGCTCGGGTACGCCGCGGCGAACTTCGCCTGGTATTCCTGAATCGCCAGCAACCGACGCATGGCGGCGGCCCAGACCTGGGACGGCGACTCGTCGGGAATCGTCGCCAGCTCGTTAGGGTCGCCGGCGACGTCGCGATCGCCGGCGTCGCCGCGCATCTCGGCCCGATTGAGGACCGGGAGCATCGCCTGGGCGCCGAGGAGGCTTCGGACCTCCGGGGGCATTGTCACACCGGTCGGCGTCCGGAACTGCCCGACGCCACCTTCCTCGTTCACTCGGCCATCCCAGAACAGGTAGAAGAGGCCGAGGCCCTGGTTGAGGAGCGACGGCGCGTTGCGCGGCACGAACTGGCGTCCCGCGCCGAGCGTGCGCGCGCCGCCTGTCCCCACGCCACCCGTACCGATGGGCAACGACAGCGCGTCGGCCGCATGGTCCACCATGGTGTGACACGTGGCGCAGGCGACATCACGGTTGCCGCTCAGGAGCTTGTCGAAGAAGAGGGAGCGGCCAAGCTCGACGAGCGCCGGATCCTGCTGCCCGACCGGGAGAATGGGAACGACACCCCAACCGCCGATGTTCTGCCGCAGCTGCGTGTCGAGCGTCAGCTCATCGGGTGGGTCGGCGATCGTGTAGTCGCTCCGGCAGGCACCGCATGCCAGGACGAACGCGATGAGCGGCGTTAGGCGACGGCTGCACATGGGAGTCACCGGATCGGAACCGAGAACGAGATCTGGTGTGTGGTGGTGCGGACGTCGTCGAACCTGAGGCCAAAGCCAAACTGCTGGCCGCAGCACGGTCGCGCGTCGATCGGAAGGGCGACCACGATACCTCCGTCGCCATCGAACCCGGGTCGGCTCGCGCCAGTCGTCAGGTTCCCGCGGTACTGCACCGCGGCACCGGCCACGCGGTAGCTCACACCCCAGCTGCGAGTCCACTCGTTCCAGCCCTGCGAGCTGCTCGCACGGGCTCCCTGATTCGTGTCCTGCTGCTCCAGATGATAGCGAATCGCGCGAAGCTGCCCGCCCGCCTCGAACGTCAGGGTGTGTTCGCCGACGATCGGCACCGAGAACCCAAACCCGCCCCGCGCGATGGCGTTGTGGAATCGAAAGTGATTCTCGAGCACGGTGCTGCCGGCGTCGATCGGTGTCCCGTCGCGCGTTTCGGTCGGTTCATCCGCGCGGACCCACGAGTGGCGCCAGATTGGCTCGTAGATGGCCTCGAGTCCCGCCACGAGCTGCCGGCTCGAGCGGGATATCCCCGCACCGACGTTGTACGCCTGGGCACGGGCGGCATCCGCGGGAACCTCGGGAAGGTCGTACGCGGGGAGCCTCGGCTGGTTGATGCGATTTGCCGTCAGGATTGCGCCGATGTGCCACGTCGAATCGGCAAGCGGTTGCCGGTAGGCGAGGTGGATTCCCCACGTATCCGTCTGGTCGGCGTTAGGCGCGACCCGCGACCGGGAGGCGAACCCTCTGAGCGTCGGGTCCCACACCGTCTCCGTGGACGCCACGTCCTGGTTCATGGCGAACCGATCGTGCAGCGCGACCGCTTCGACCGAGTGCCCGGCGCGAAATTCCTTCAGCACGCCGATGCGCACGTCCGATGCTTCGCCGTGCTGCCGAACCTGGTCGTTCACGGGGTAGTACAGCTCGACTCCGTCGACCATGTTGAGCCGCCACCATGACCCGCTCGACGCGACGGAGAAGCCGTGGCCGAATCGCCGGCCGATCATACCGTGCACATGACGATTGTCACGTGACGCCTTGTCGTCGTCAGGCGGTGGGGCGACGTCACTCATCGGCTGCGGTGCACGCGAGTCGACCGTGGCCGCCACAGGCGAGATCACGGGGCCGTCGTTGCCCGTCCGATCGATGTCCTGCATGGCGACGAGGACCTGCGCGAACCACGCGCCACTCGATAGCCTCGCGCCAAGGGGCAGCGTGCGCCCGCCGCCGGCCTTTCGCGTGACGGAAAAGAAGGTCGGCGCGCCGAACACGCGCACGCCATGCAGACGCGCGCCCGTCGCCGGATTGATGAACGGGTCGAGGGTAGAATCGGCGAGAGCGATCGAGAGACCGCCCATGCCGAGGTTGGCCGACGGGAGGAAGGCGAACTGCCCTCCGTCCGCGATCGGTGCGGTCTTCACCGCGATGACCTGCGCGAGGGCAGGACTCTGCGCGGTCGAGAGGGTGGCAACGAGGGCAAGCGCCAGTCGGTAGGCCATCCGACACCTCGTGAGGGAGTCGTGGTGCCTAAGCCTTACCTCGCGGTTCGTCCCTACGTCACATCGCAGGTCGGGTGGGTCGCGCCGCGACTCTTACACCGCTGCGCGCCGCGTCACGACCGCCGGTGATGGATCAGCAGCCCGCGCGAACGTGCCTCGTTGCTGACCAATTGCCATTTCAACCACGCATTCACGAGCGTGGCGGGACCTTGCAGCAGGGCGTATCGGCTGCCGCATCGTGACCGTTCCAGGGTTTCCTGGTCGCGAAACTCGGTGTGCAACCGGGACTCCACGATCTCGAGCTGGCCGTTCCCAAGTGTGGCGATCCAATCTGCCGTCACGCGATCTGGGACTACCATCGTGCCTCCTGTCATTTGTGCCGGAACGTGATCCGGCCTCGCGTCAAGTCATACGGCGAGACCGTCACGGTGACACGATCGCCGACGAGCACGCGAATCTTGAACTTGCGCATCTTGCCGGCGGTCGTGGCGAGAACCTTGTGTCCGTTGCCGAGATCGACACGGAACATGGCGCTCGGAAGCACCTCGGATACGACGCCGTCGAGCTCGATCCCTTCTTCCTTCATCACGACCTCTCAATGATGGTCACGTCGCGAAAGCGGACGAGCTGTCGTCGTGTTCGTCCCAAAGCGTTAGGCGCCGCGCACTCGGACCGAGATACGGCCCGACCACGCGGCGCCACTCCGCACCCTCGTGGGGTGACGGGCCTGCTCAACCAGCCAGCTTCGTCACATTTTCGGCCGCTGGGCCCTTTTGCCCCTGAACGACATCGAACTCGACGCGGTCGCCCTCGGCGAGGGACTTGAAGCCCCCGCCCTGGATCGCCGAGTGGTGGACGAAGCAGTCCTTCTGCCCGTCCTCACGAGTGATGAAGCCAAACCCTTTCGAATCGTTGAACCACTTCACGGTTCCGGTGGTACGCATGGACCTACTCCTGATGTTTTGCTGTGTGGGAGTGCGGCGCTGCCGTACCAACCGACACAACGTGCTCGTGAACCACGCCTCACGATGGCGGCACCGCGACGCGGTACTGTGGCGACAGAACGCAAAAGGGCCTGCTCGCATTCGGCAGGCCCCAAATCCGTTCGGAACTTGTCCACGCGCCTTGCGCGTGTGTCGCTAACAATAGAAGCTAACCGCTGGCCTGCGCTGCCGCAACATGCGGCGGCGCTACCGTGTGACGGCGGTGCCGCCCATCCGCCTGACGTCCATTGCTCGCGACATCTCCAGCCACTCGGCGCGCGTCGTCACGGCCGATGTGTCATCGCGGTAGCGGCTCACCGCGGCGAGCAGCTCGCGTCGCTGCGCGGCCCGATCATCGGGGTGGGCAGCGAGGATGTCCGACACTACGTCATGCATGGCGTGGAGGTTGTCGAACACGATCGCCGCGTCGGGGTAGCGAGCGGCGAACGTCGGCGCAACCGCCGCAGTCATCGGCATGACGCTGGGCAACCGCGCGGGCGGATCGACCGGCATCGACGAGAACCGGTCGAGTACCGCCCTAACGAGTGCCGTTCGCTCGTCCGGGGTCGTTCCCGTGAGCAACGCCTCGTAGATACCAACCTGCATCCAGTGATACGCCCAGATGAGGCCGTTGTACTTCGGTGCTTTCGCGCGAAAGGCGCCCGAATACGGTTGGCCGTCCATCAGCTGCATGTCTTTCGGCGTCATGCTGAACGCCACATCTCGGCGCGACCGGTAGTAGCGCATTACGCGCCCGACCTCCTCGTCCTTGCGGTCGGGCGGAATGCGGTCGTCCGCGAGAATGTCATACACCTGGCGATGGAGCGTGTGCGACCACTCGAACATCTCGTGGACTTCCGGCGCGAAGCGGCTGAAGTGCGGCTCGATCGCCTCGACGTCCAGCGGCAGCTTCGGCGGGTCCACGAGCAGTCGCTTGACGATCCAGTCGAACTCCTGGCTCTCGAGACGAGCCGCCGCCTCGCCCGGCCGCGTGTACAGAAGCTCCGAGAGCCTGGCGTGCCCGTAGTCGAACGCGTTGAAGAGGCGATCCGCCTGGCTGTACCGATTGCGGAATGCCTGATTGTGATCGGCCGGCAGGTATGACTGCGGGTAGTACGCGTTGGCGGAACAGCCATCAGCCAGGGCAATCGCCAGCACCAGCGCGAGCGCAGCACGCTGCCTAACGAACAGAAGACGCGTCACGTCTCGCCTCGGGAATCAGCATCCGCGCGGCGCGGCTGGTCGTCACGCCGAGCGAGACGAACCACGCGGAGGCGGGCCCGGTGAAGCGCGTCCCGACGCTGGCCTCGAGCACGGTACGGAGCGCGACCTGCCGCCGGAGCCCTGCTTCGACGGTCCAGTCGATGGGTCGATCCAATCCGCGATAGTCCTCGGCAAAGACATCGGCGACGAGAAGCAGCGAGCGAAACGGGAACGCCCGATCCACGGCCGCACCGAAAAGCCACCGCGACCCACCGGGATCAACCTCGGAGGACGCCATCGCGAGCTGGCTCGTGCCTGAACACGCGGCTGCGACGCGCCCCCGAGAGGCATTGCTTCCGCTTCCGCGATCGATGGAGCATGGCGTGTCGGGAATTTGAGGCGGAGCGTCAGATGAGGGGATGGGGACACGGTACGTCCCATACGCGGCATTGGCGTGCAGGCGATATCGCCCGAACGTGCGAGTGGCGATGCCGCGGACGTTGTACGTGTCACCGCGGGTCAGCGACCCGCCGCCGCTGAAAAATAGCTCTCCCTCGGCCGCGAGTGCGGGCAGCCGTTCCGTCTCGAGTCGAAAGTTGTGAAAGGCCCCCACTCCAACTCCCACGAGGCCGCCTCGTGGCTCGACGTTAGGCTCACGGTAGGCAAACGGCGCGCGGAGCTCGAGCTCCGTGCGAGGGAACGCGGCGTATGACACGCGGGGTTCGAGCTGCCACCGGTAGATTCCACCGGTAATGCGATCGAGTCGCAGCGGGGCGATCTGAAAATCGAGTGAGTGTCTCGCGCTCGCTTCGGCGTCCTCGATACGCACGGGACGCCCGCCATCGATGTTTCGATACTCGGGCTGAGCGCCGGCAGCGGCGACCAGCCCGCCAGTCAGGAGAACGACGAGCGTGCACATACTGCCCGCGCGTGACGCGGCTGTCGGCATACGAAGTCGATCGCCCCCGGTCCCGGTGCGGGACACAATTCCTACCGCGAGCGCGGCTAGCGTCGTCTAGCGGGCGAGAAAGTCTGCGACAGGACGATCTACGTCTCCGTGGCAGCTAACCTTGGCGTCGCGTGCAAACAGGTCGCGCTTGTTCAGATGCTTGACGAGCCTCTTGAGATTATCTCGTGGCGGGTTGTAATGGCCGCTATTGTTGTCGAGATAGGTGACCTTGCCTTGGACTGCCGCAATCATGCCGGCACAGCGCACCAGTGCGCCCCCCGTGAACGACGAGTGGTGGAACCGATGGCGGCCTTCGTCCTTCACGGGATTGTGCAGGTCGGCGACCAACTCCTTCTGGGCAGTCCACACGAAGGCGAGGCCGTGGAAATTCCCTCCCTTTGACGTATCCTTCCGCGTTACCCAGCTGGTGTCGAACGTTTTGTTCGTTTTTGAGACGGGGTGCCACTGCCGCAGCGCGCCGCCCTCATTGTACACCCACCAAACTGGCATTTCGCCCTTTACTTCGGGGCGATACGTGTGGTAGCGGACCACTTCTATGTTTTTCGCAGCGTCCCTGTCGAGACAGTGCCTCGTGTTCTCGAGGTAGACGAAAAACGGCTCGTCATATCCCTCCGTGATCTCCCCCAGCCAA
This sequence comes from Gemmatimonadaceae bacterium, assembly GCA_036274195.1. Classification (GTDB taxonomy): domain Bacteria; phylum Gemmatimonadota; class Gemmatimonadetes; order Gemmatimonadales; family Gemmatimonadaceae; genus JAJKIV01. The sequence goes on from DASUGD010000373.1 coordinate 6,924, forward strand.
TTCGCGACATACGGCGTCCAGTCACCGTCGGTATTCAGCGCCCCGTCCAATCTGTTGTTTTCCCACGGTCGGTGAAGCGGGTCGAGTTTCTCTAGCTTGTTATGGGCCATGAGCCCAATCAGCTTGCCACCATCGGCAGTCTCCTGCTCCGAGTCCAGCTTCTGGGCCAGCGCGCTCGGATTGGCGATCTCGTCAGGGTGCTGGAGTGTGTAGTAATCATGCAGGATCCGCAGATACTCGATCTTCGACGTGGCGCGACTCATGACCTTCTTGATGCCCGCCGATGGCGACGAGAGCATACCGCCGCTCTTCTTTCCAACTCGGATCACTTCCAGCAGTTTTGCGATGCGCGGGAAAAGGTTCTGCAGGCTGTCCTTCCGTACCAGATGGTACTGCTTGACGGCCTCGAGGAACGACCGCTCCTTGATACCGCTCGCACGGAGTTGGTCTGCCGCGGGAATGTCTCGCCAAATCCGCATGTTCTCTTCCTCATAAGGAGAGTTGGAGCAGCGGGGTTGGACGTTCCGCACCCACCGCGATTCCCGTCGTGTCCTTCCCCACAACGAGCCCGCACGAATGGCGGGAGACATTGCTGCGCGCCTCGACAATGGTCAAGCAGCGCGTGAAGACTGTCACTGGCCTTGTGGGTGGTGACGGCTGGCCGATGGCCGCCGCGCTTGGATAAATCCGGGACATCAGAACATGTACCTGATGTTCGCGAGGAACGACCGCGGCTGCCCCGGAGCAACGAAGCCGCCCGCGCGCAGCTCCGGGTAGTCGCGATCGAGCAGATTTCGCACGCCGACCTCGAGGTCGGCCTTCGCGAACCGCACGCGTCCTGACAGGTGCAGCAGCGCGTACGCCGGGAGCTCGAGCCCCGGCTCCTCATCGAACGGCGTGTACGGCCCGACGACGTTCGTGGAGACTCGAACGGTCCACACGCCGCTCGACGGTTGCGAGACGGCGATCGCGGCGATGCCGACGTAGCGCGCGGTGTTGAACACGCGCACCTCATCCATCAGCACGTCGCCGTCCTCGGTCGTGAAGCTCCGGTACTTCGCGTCGTTGATCGTCCAGTCCGTGGAAACGGTCACGGGCCGTGCAACGCGGGCCTCGCCCGACAGCTCGACCCCTCGGCGCCGGCTCGCGCCGCCGGATACCGAACACGCGCAGATCTCGCTGAACTGCTGCTCGTCGCTCACGTCCATCTGAAACGCCGCGGCGGTGGCCGAGACGCGCGACTTGTCCAGCTTGAGGCCGGCCTCGTACGACCAGGCGGTGATGAAGCCTAACGTGGGGAACGCGTTGATGTTGTCGGGTGAACGGAACCCACGCGAGGCGTTGGCGTAGGCCGCGAGCACGGGCGTGAGCTTGAAGAGCGCACCGAGCTTGGGCGAGAACGTGCCGTGTGAATCGCTGGCGGACTCGCCGCCAACCGGTTTCACCCGCGTCCGCAGCGCGTCGTAGCGGGCACCGATGGACAGCGTCAGGCGCTCGCTCGCGTCGACGCGCGTCTGGAGGAAGGCGGCACCCGAGAGCTGTTCGCCGGTGTCGCGCTCCTGCGGGTCGATGCGCGTCCGCGCGCTGTCCTGCCAGTTCTCATAGCGCGAACGATCGAAGCGTCCCTCGGCGCCCGCCGTCACCTCGCCACGCGCGAATCCCACACTGTAGGCGCTCGTTGCGCCGAGGCCATAGCGGGAATCCTGCTCCTCGGTTTGCGCACCGCTCCCCTCCTCGCCGCCGCCTTCCGGTGGTGTCGTGAGAAAGAGCTCCCATCGGCTCTGCGTTGCGTACAGCGTCGATCGCCAGATCGAGCTCCCACGCAGCATCCGAAGGCTGACACGTTCCTGGGCGCGCCGCTTGAACCCGCCGTCGGTCGGGTTCGCGACGGAATCGAACGCGCCACGCTCGAACTGGTCGGCCGTGATGAACCCCGGCGAGTCCCACGTGGTGCCGTAGAGCTCGACGCCCGCGTCGACGGTCGCGTTAGGCGAGAGGTGTCGGACGGCTCTCCCGTGCCCCTGCAGGAGACTGTACCCGCTGTTGGGCCGCCAGCCATCCTCGCGCATGGCGCGAAGCCCGAAGACGCCACTCGACGAGTCGTGGTCGAACCCGGAGAGTACCGTGCCCTCGAGCCGTCCGTACGCTCCACCTGTGAGAAACCCCTCCGTTCCGCGCATGCGCTCGAGCGTTCGGACGTTGACGACGCCGGCCAGCGCGAAGTTGCCGAACAGCGCGCTGGTCGGGCCCTTGATGACGTCGAAGTCGTTGATCGCCTCGGGAAAGAGCAGGCTCCAGTCATTGTACCCCTCGGCGTGCCCGTTCACCGGCTCGTTGACGGGGACGCCGTCGATCCACAGCGCGAGGTCGGTCGAGTGATCGGAGCTGAACGCGCGAATGGACGCGTCAGACGCGAAGCCGGGCCCCTGTCCCTGGTCGTGCACCTCGATGCCCGCGGTCTGTCGAACGAGATCCCAGGTATTGGTCGCGGGAGTGAGCCGGATCAGCTGAGGCGCGACATTCGTGATCGCCCTGGGCTCGTCGCGGTCCGCCCGAGTCGTGGTGATCGTCACGGCCTGGAGCTTCGTCGACTTGCGGGTGGTCGTGTCGCGCGCGGTCGTATCGCGGGTAGGCTGCTGCGCGCGAATCACGCTGGGCGCGAACAGCGGAACGACGATGAGCGCGCAACGAGCCGCGCGCGTAGAGCGAACAGTGGAACGCATGAAGTCCTCGCATCGGGATGGACATGCCGCGACACACGGATGTGCGACGCGGAGCGTCGCGCGTGGTCACGCGCGCGCGTAACGATCAGCCGATGTGAGGTGCTGGCGGACCGACCGAAGGCGGCCGGCTGTGTTCGGGGTCGGAGGGGATGTACGTGGTGTGCCTAACGGCGAACCGGGTCGCCGGCCGGATGGCGGGCGGGGCGAGCGCGGCGCCCGTTTCGGCTAGTGCGACCGGCGAGGCATCGCAGCACGGTCCCGGGCACGTGCAGCAACCCGAATGGTGCCTGTCATTGCCATGACGGGTGGCCGCCGGCGCCGTGCCGGCGGCGTGGTGCGTGCCGGTATCGGACGAGGCCGCGTGCGAGACGCCGAGCGCCGCTGACCCCGCCTCGTGGGCGACACCGTCGTGCAACGCGCACGTGTGCAGCGCCGCTGGTTCCTCCTGGACGACGAAGGACCAGGCCGCAAAGACCGCGGCGATCGTGCGACGAACCGGGGCCCACACCATGAGCAATAACTACGATTGGCTACGAGCGCTGGCAATGCCAGCGCAACGCGCTCGACGGCCTCGTGAAATCACCGAACCTGAAAGGTCAGCGTCGCCCACTTCGACTCGTAGTTCACGCTGTCACCAGTGACCGGAACCATGTGTATGAACTTGATGTACCAGTAGCCTGGCGACGCGATCTTCACACGGGCGATACCGTCCTGATCCGACCGGCCCTTGGTCACGGCAAGGCGCGCGCCGGATGGCGTTCGCCCCCCAGCTATTACGAGTTGATTGGCCACTGGCCGGCCATCCACCAGGACGCGAGCTCGGACGACTCCGCCAACCTTCGTCGCGTACGGGTTGTCGAGCGGTACGATCTCCGCTGGGTAGTTGAGCGCGGTGTCGAAACCCGGCGTGTGGGCATCGCCCACCTGAATCAGCGTCTTCACGTGCTTGGAGTACCGCTCGTGCGACGGCGTATTCAGCTGGTTCGAGCGCTTTCGCTCGTCGAGCATGTCGGTGACGCCGTCGCTCGCCAGGTACTCGTTGAACGCCTTGGCGTCGAGCCGCAACGTGCGCGGGAGAGTCGACGCGCCGACGACGTACGTGCCGGCCGCCCCGGTTCGAAACACGAACACGCTCGTGTCGCCCTTGTCCGACCACGCTGACGTATCCGCGTGGGCGACACCGACGGGCCCAACGACGCTCAGATCGCGGAGCCGGTTCCGTTCGATGGCGTTCTCGCTCTTCTCGAACGTGCCGTTGAGGACGCGAAGGCGCGCGTCGCTCCCCGGCGTGACGAAGAACGCGAACGGCTTGAGAAACAGATCGTGCGCATCGAGCGTCGCGACGCTGACAACGAGAACGCCGACGACGAGCGTGAGGAGCCCGAAAACCCTGCGTTTCATTTCGCGACCAGCCGTTGGGTGTGGCCGGTAGCTTAGCACCGGTTTGCCCAGTCTTGAAGGGAAGGGAGTGCTGGAAGGAAAGGCATGGCAAGAAAAAACGGAACCAACGGATTGGACGAATGGTTACCCAAGGCCGATCTGGCGGACGGGACGCTCACGCCACACGTTCCGCGCATGACCACCTCGTTGACGCCACCGGCCCCCGGTCCGATGACAGCGGATCGCGGCGCGCTCACGCTGGTCTCTCCCATATCCGGCGTTCTCGTTCCGCTCGATGCGGTTCCCGACCCTGCCTTCGCTCAGCGGCTCGCGGGCGACGGCGTCTCGATCGACCCGCTGAGCGACCTCGTCGTCGCGCCGTGCGATGCGCGCGTACGCCTCGTCCACCGAGCCGGCCACGCAGTGACGCTCGAGGCGTTAGGGCTCGAGATCGTCATCCACGTCGGCCTCGACACCGTCGTCTTGCGCGGAGAGGGCTTTCACCCGCTGGTGAAGAATGGCGACTCGGTGCGCATGGGCGACCCACTGCTGCGTTTCGACCCCGATCTCGTCGCGCGGCGCGCTCGCAGCCTGCTCACCGAGATGGTGATCACGAACATGGACGTCGTGTCGGCGCTGCGACCCCGCTCGGGTCGTGTCGTCGCAGGCCGTGACGTTGTGCTCGAGGTCTCGTTGCACGAGCAGGCCCCAGCGCCAGCACCGACGGGCAATCAGGTGGGCGAAGCGGCGAGCGCTGACGTGGTCAGGTCTGCGCCGATCGTCGTCGCTTCCGAGACCGGATTGCATGCCCGGCCAGCCGCGGTGATCGCTTCGACCGCACGACGCTTCGCCGCAGACGTCCGCCTCGTGAAGGACGGTCACGAGGCGAACGCTCGCAGCGTGGTGTCCATCATGGCGCTCGAGGTGGCCGGCGGCGACACGGTGTCCATCGAGGCACGCGGCCACGACGCGCCCGCGGCGCTTGCCGCGGTCGCCGAAAAGCTCGCGACGAACCTCGATGCGGTGCCCGGCGCCGCTCCCACACCGCCAGCGCCTGCCGCTCGATCGACCGAACCGTCGTCGGACTTGCCGAGGCCGAGTCGTGCCGATGGTGCACTCGTCGGTGTGCCGGCGTCGCCCGGTATCGCCGTCGGCCAGGTCTTCCGACTCCGCCAGGACGACGTCGTGCTCGAGGAGCGAGGCGCGGAGCCGGCGCAGGAGCAGCGTGCCCTCGACGCCGCGATCGCCGCGGCACGCCGCCAGCTCGAGTCGCTTCAGCGGCGACTGACGGAGGAAGCGGACGCCAACCGCGCTGCCATCTTCGCCGCACACCAGGAGCTGCTCGAGGATCCCGAGGTGCTGGAGCGTGCGGCGGCGCAGATCCGCGATGGCGCTTCTGCCCCCTTCGCGTGGCGGCAGGCCTACACGTCGCAGGCGGAACGCCTCGTCGCGCTCGAGAATCCGGTGCTGGCGGGGCGCGCGGCGGACCTGCGCGACATCGGGCGGCGCGTGCTGCACCTGCTGGTCGGGCGCGCCGAGGCGAGTCTCGACGTGCCTCCGGAGTCCATTGTCGTGGCAGAGGACCTCACGCCGTCGGACACCGCGTCACTGGACCGCACTCGCGTCCGCGGGCTCTGCACGACCATGGGGAGCGCGACATCTCACGTGGCGATCCTGGCACGCGGGCTCGCCATCCCCGCGATCGCGGGTGCGGACCCACGGGTCCTGGACCTGACGCCGGGCACTCGCGTCATCCTCGACGGCGACCACGGCACACTGAAGCCGGCGCCCACCGCCGAGGAAGAGGCAGCGGCAGTCGAGCGGCAGCAGTCTGATGAGCGGCGGCGACACAACGAGCTGTCGGTGGCCGCCGAGCCGGCGACGACTCGCGACGGGCACCGCGTCGAGGTCGTCGCGAACATCGGCGGGGAGCGCGAGGCCGCTCGCGTGAGCGAAGTCGGTGGGGAAGGCGTCGGGCTCCTACGGACCGAGTTCCTGTTCATGGAGCGCCGGACGGCGCCTAACGAGGACGAGCAGGCCAGGGTGTACGAGGCCATCGCGCGCGCGCTCGGGCCGGAGCGCATTCTCGTCATCCGGACGCTGGACGTCGGCGGCGACAAGCCCATCCCGTATCTGGCCCTGCCCGCCGAGGAGAACCCGTTCCTTGGCGAACGCGGGGTGCGGCTGACGCTCGCCCGGCCGGAGCTGTTCCGCACTCAGGTGCGCGCGATCCTGCGCGCGTCCGCGGCCGGGAAAGTGGCCATGATGTTCCCGATGATCGCCATGCTGTCGGAATGGCGTGCCGCGCGCGAGCTCGTCGAGCGCGAGCGTGCTGCGTTAGGCGTGCCGCCGATTCCCGTTGGCATCATGGTGGAAACGGCGGCCGCCGCGCTCATGGCCGAGCGCTTCGCGCGCGAGGCGGACTTCTTCTCGATCGGGACGAACGACCTGACACAGTACACGCTGGCCATGGATCGCTCGAACGCGCGACTCGCGACGCAGGTGGACACACTCCACCCCGCCGTGTTGCAGCTGATCGAGCGGACGGTCGCCGGAGCGCATCAGCACGGGCGCTGGGTGGGCATCTGCGGCGCACTCGCCGGCGACCCTAACGCCATCCCGGTCCTCCTCGGACTCGGCGTGAACGAGCTGAGCGCTGACGTGCCGCTCGTGCCGGCGGTCAAGGCGCGCGTCCGCGCACTGTCGATGGCGGAATGCCGCGCGACCGCCCTCGAGGCGCTCGACGCGGCCGACGGGGCGGAAGTGAGAGCCATCGTTGCGCGTCGCCATGGGTGAAAACGGGTGAACCGGGTGAAATGACAACGCTCCCCAAAGGAGACCCCAGATGAGTCAATGGCGTGCTGCCTTCGGGTGGCTGCAGAAGATCGGGAAGTCGCTCATGCTCCCGGTCTCGGTCCTCCCGGCCGCCGGCATCCTGTTAGGCGTGGGAAGCGCGAAGTTCACGTGGCTGCCCGCAAGCGTCTCGAGCGTGATGGCGCAGGCCGGAGGCGCGGTGTTCAGCAACCTGCCGCTCATCTTCGCCATCGGCGTCGCGCTCGGGCTCACGGGCAACGACGGCGTCGCGGCCCTCGCGTCCGTCGTCGGCTTCGCGGTGATGCTCGCCACCATGGGCGTCATGGCTCCGCTGGTGGGCTACGAGGCGAAGCCGATCATGGGCATCCCGTCGATCGAGACGGGGGTGTTCGGCGGCATTCTCATCGGTGCCGTCGCGGCGATGCTCTTCAATCGCTATTACCGGCTGCAGCTCCCACCGTACCTCGGCTTCTTTTCCGGCAAGCGCTCGGTGCCGATCATGACTGCGTTCGTCGCGATCGCGGTCGGCATCGTGCTGAGCCTCGTGTGGCCGCCTATCGGAAACCAGATCAATCGATTCTCGCACTGGGCCGCGAACGGAAACCCCGCAGCGGCGTTCGCGCTCTATGGCGTCGTCGAAAGATCGCTGATCCCGTTCGGGCTGCACCACATCTGGAACGTGCCCTTCTTCTTCGAGGTCGGCACATACCTCGATCCGGCGACAGGGAAGGAGATTCACGGCGAGATCTACCGCTTCACCGCGGGCGATCCGACCGCCGGCTATCTCGCTGGCGGATATCTCTTCAAGATGTATGGATTGCCTGCAGCCGCGATCGCCATGTGGCGCGTGGCTCGCCCCGAGAACCGCGCGAAGGTGGGCGGCATCATGATCTCGGCGGCGCTCACCTCGTTCCTCACCGGAATCACCGAGCCGATCGAGTTCGCGTTCCTGTTCGTCGCGCCGGTTCTCTACGGACTCCACGCGCTGCTCGCGGGTGTGGCGTACTTCGTCGCGGCCACGCTGGGCATCCACCACAGCACGACGTTCTCGCACGGCCTGATCGACTACGTCGTGCTGTACCCGAACTCGCAGCGCGGGTGGTGGCTGATCCCGCTCGGGCTCGTGTGGGCCGGTGTGTACTATGCGCTGTTCAGGACGCTGATTCCCCGGTTGAATCTCAAGACCCCGGGCCGCGAGGACGAGGTCGCCGAGGCGGCCACCGCGGACGCGGGTGCTGCAGTTCCGGCGGAAGTGCCCGTGACTGCCGGAGCGGATGGCATGGCGGCGCGCCTCGTCGCGGCATTCGGCGGAGCCGCGAACATCCGGAGTCTCGATGCGTGCATAACGCGGCTTCGGGTAGAGCTCGTGGATGTCTCGCGGGCAAGCTCGGAGGCGCTCAAGGCCCTCGGCGCCGCGGGGGTCATGAAGGTCGGGAGCGGCATGCAAGCCATCTTCGGCACGCGGTCGGAAAACCTGAAGACCGATATGGAGGATTACATGAAGTCGGCGGACGTGGCGGTGGCAGCGCCTTCCGTCTCGACGCCGGGAAGCGTGAGTCAGGCGACGACGGTCACACCCCGGCATCGCGAGCGGGCCGCCGCAATCGCGGCGGCGCTCGGCGGCAACGACAACATCGAGTCGGTGGAGGCGGTGGCGATCACACGACTGCGTGTCACGCTCGGCGACGAAGGGCGAATCGACGAGCAGGCGCTCGAGCGAGCGGGAGCGGGCGGTGTCATGCGCGTGTCGGACGGTGTGGTGCACGTGATCGTCGGGGAGGACGCCGCGGGGCTCGCGGCAGCCTTGGGCGCGGGCGCGGCGCCGGCGACGGTGCGCTGAGCGTCGTGGCGTCGGCAATCCGGCTGGTGTGCATCGACGTCGATGGCACGCTCGTCGGCTCGGGAGGCGCGGTCAACGAGCGCGTCTGGCCCGCGGCCGCGAGGGCGCGTGAAGCGGGCGTCGCGCTGGCCGTCTGCTCCGGTCGGCCGGGCTTTGGCGTCACGCGCGCGCTCGCGGCGCGGGTCGATCCGTCGGGCTGGCACTGCTTTCAGAACGGCGCCAGCGTCATCCATCTGGGGAGCGGGCAATCGCGCTCGGCCGCGCTGTCACCTAACGCCGTGGCGATGCTCATCGAGCGTGCGCGCCGCGTCAATCGGCCGCTCGAGCTGTACTCCGACGCCGAGTATGTCACCGAGTGCGATGCCGAGATCCTGCGTCGGCATGCCGGCTTTCTCGGCGTGCCGTTCGCGCCGCGGGCGTACGAGTCGCTGGGCGGCGCGGTGGTGCGAGGGCAGTGGCTACTCACGCATGACGAAGCCCCCGCGGTGCTGGCGGAACCGCACCCGGAGCTCGAGGTGTCGCCATCGCTCGCGCCGGCCATGCCGGACGGCGTCTTCGTGAACCTGACGCGCACGGGCGTGGACAAGGGCTACGCCGTGCGGGTGATCGCCGCAGAGTGCGGCGTGGCGCTCGAGGACGTGATGTATGTCGGCGATGGGTTCAACGACACGCCCGCGATGCGGATCGTCGGGCACCCCGTGGCCATGGGGAACGCCGAGGAGGTAGCGCGGGAGGTCGCGTCGCGATCGGTGGGCAACGTGGACGACGGTGGTCTCGCCGACGCGTTGGAGCTCGCGGTCGACGGCGTACGTTAGGCGGAGTTGGTTTCCTTGAAAGGAACCACGAACGGAAAGGAACCACGAACGCTGATCGCGCTGGCGGCGCTGCGCGCCGGGCGCTGAGGACGCTGTCCAAGAAGTGAAGGAAAATCTCAGCGTATTCCGCGGCGGCGCGAAGCGCCGTCTGCGTTCCAGCGTTCGTGGTTCAGTGGCGCCAACGCACCGACCGGCGGTCGCGCATCTCGTGGCGGTTGAACATGCGACCGAACCGGGGCGCCAGGTTCGGCCGGACGTCGAGGTCTTCCACGAGCGTCAGGTCGGTATTGTCGGCGCGCCGTTTCTTCATCTCGCGATCGACCGCCTCATCAGTGCGCTGCGCCAGCACGGCGTAGATGACGGAGGCGAGCACGATGTAAACGAACATCTGCATGGCGGACTCCCGGGACACGGATTGCCATCGTCGGCGTGTGGGTAAACTAGGAGTTTCCGCGTAAACACCGCACAAAAGTCGGCAGGGTCGTCCGTGAAGATTGCGTGAAAATGTGGGCATCGCGGTCTGTCCCGCGTCATGCAGGGCTATCGGAAGCGGTTGGGAGAGACGGCAGAGGGCAGGCAACTGAAGCGGGCAGACGGCAGTCGGCAGAGGGCAGACGGCAGAGAGGGCGCCACGCATCGCGTTTCCTCCTCTGCCCTCTGACTGCTGCCAACCGCCCACCGCAGGCTTCAGTGCGCTGCCCTCTGCCGTCTTAGCCCGCCGGCGCAGCGGATGGTACCTGGCGACTAACCCGCGTTAGGTGGCGTATCCACCGCCGGTAGCACCAGCGTGAACACACTCCCGCCCCCCCGCCGCGCCTCGTACTGCACGTCACCACCCTGCTCGGCAGCCACCCGTCGCGCGATCGCGAGACCAAGCCCGGCGCCACCGGCATCAGGCGGCACACCCGGCGCCCGATAGAACGGCTCGAAGATCCGGCCGGTCTCCGCCGCCTCCACCCCCGGACCCCGGTCCGCCACCGCGAACCGCAGGTGTTCGCCCATGCGCGTCACGCTCAGGTCGATCGGTTCGCCGGGTGGACTGTACTTGTCGGCATTCTCCAACAGGTTCACCAGCGCCCGAAGCGATTGCACGAAGTCGAATCGGCCGAGCAGCACCGGGTCGCCGTTACCTGACGCAGTGCCGGCGGTCACGCGAATTCGCTTCGGGTCGATCGCGCCACCCACGCGCCGAAGCGCCGCCCCAACGAGATCCTCCGCCGCGTTGATCTCCGGGCGCAGTGGCATCGCGCCGGCATTGAGCCGCGAGAGGTCCAGTAGGTCCGCGACGAGCCGGTTGAGGCGATCGGCCTCCTCTTCGATGGCCCGGGCTTCCGCGCTGCCCGCCTCACCTAACGAGTGAGCGAGGGCCTTGATGGTGGTGAGCGGCGTACGCAGGTCGTGCGAGACGCCGGCCACCAACGCCGACTTGAGCGCGTCCGCCTGGCGAAACGCCTCGGCGCGCTCGGCCTCGGCCGCGAGCTGCACCCGCTCGACGCCGAGCGCCGCGTAGAACGAGAGTGCCCGGAGGAACTGCTCGCGACCCGAATCCAGCGAGAAGGGCCCGGCGTTCGAGACCCGCAGCACACCGACGGTACGATCGCGTACGATCAGCGGAGCGAGCAGCGTGCGGATCTCAGTGTCCTCCGCCGGCCAGCGCAACAGCTCGTCCGAGTGGTCGCCCCCACCGATCCACTTCGTGCCGTCGGCACGCTCGGCAGCCACCGCGCGCTTCTCCGCCACCCAGACCGCGAGACTCCACGGGCTCGTGACGTCGGCTGGCGCGCCGGCGCCGTCCGAACATGGGCCGGTGCGCGTGAGCAGCGTGAGCTGCGGAGGTGTCCCGCGTGGCACGAGCACCTCGCAGCAATCCACGCCGATCGTGGAACGGATCACCTCGGCGATCGCCAGCAGGGCGTCTTCGGCGCGACCGGCGTTGAGCGTCTCGGAGCCTAACGCGGCGAGTCGCTCCACCTCGATCGCCCGCTGGCGGGCGATCTCCGCGCGCTCCTGCGCGCGGTCGAGCAACTGTGCGGCGACGACACCCGTCGTGAGAAACGCCGCCAGTACGAGCCAGTCGAGCGGGTCGCCGATGATGAACGTGTAGTACGGCGTCAGGAACAGGTAGTTGAACAGAATGAACGCCAGCACCGCGAGCGCGACGCCCAGCGCCCGGCCGCCGGCCGCGCTTCCGCCGAGGACGACGAGCAGGAACCCGAGCGCGACGTGCGCCTTGTCGAGCTGCGGTCGCAGCGCGAGCATCACGACCGTGATGACCGCCAGCACGCCGAGCCACACGACCCACCTGACGACGACGTGCGGCGTATCCGTCGGCGGCGCATCCTGCGGCACGCCGTAGGGGCTCAGCCGAGGCTCGGCGCGTGAGGGTTCCACGTCAGCCCTCCGGCTCGAACCGGTAGCCCACGCCCGGCTCCGTCACAATGTACTTCGGCTCGTACGGAACCGGCTCGATCTTCCGCCGGAGATGAGCCACGTACACGCGGAGGTACTGCTGCGCGTCGCCGTGCGCCGCGCCCCACACCGCGCGGAAGAGCTGCTGATGCGTGATCGTTTTCCCCGCGCTCTTCACGAAGGCAATGAGCAGTCCCCATTCGGTGGGCGTGAGATGGACGGTCGCCTCTCCGCGCGTCACCGTGCGGCGCGCGATGTCGATCGTGAGATCGCCCACCCGCAGTGGCTCATCGCCGCCCGGCACTCGAGCCATCCCGGCGCGCCTCAGCTGGGCGCGCACGCGCGCGCGAAACTCCGCGGGGCCGAATGGCTTCGTCACGTAGTCGTCGGCACCGGCGTCGAGCAGCGCGGTCTTCTCCGTTTCCGAGTCACGCGCGGACAGCACGAGAATCGGCGCGGTGGTCCACGCGCGCAGCTGCCGGCAGACGTCGATCCCATCCATGTCGGGAAGCCCGAGGTCGAGCACGATGAGATCGGGACGCTCGGCGGCCGCGATCGAGAGCGCCTCGCTGCCGCTGCGCGCCTCGAGCACACGCGGCACGTCGGGGCGCAGCGCGTCCTTCACGACGCGACGAATGTTGGGTTCGTCGTCGATCACGAGGACACGTCGTTCCGCGGTCGCGAACAAGGGCGCGCGCGTCTCTTCGTTGGTGACCACAGCGATAACCTATCGGCTTTTACGCTTTTTTTATGTGTCGAGGCCGCCCGCATTCCTGTCGATCGCTTAGGCTGCAACGTTAGCCATTCGATCCATCTCGCGCTCGCGCTCTGTTACAATCCGCCGTTCTTCAATGCGGCCGAACGAAGGACAAACGCCTTCCGCCCCGAACGATGAGCCCGACCTGCACGACGGCCACGGCCATCCGCCGGCCAACCCGGTAGGCAAGCGACTCGCCATCCTCTCCCTCACGGCGCTCGGCGTCGTGTACGGCGACATCGGCACGAGCCCGCTCTACACCATCCGCGAGACGTTCTCGCCGGAATATGGCCTGACGCCGAACCCGGCCAACGTGTACGGCATCCTCTGCCTCGTGTTCTGGGCGCTCGTGCTCGTCGTCGTCTTCAAGTACCTCGTCTTCATCCTCCGCGCGGACAACCGGGGCGAGGGCGGTGTGCTGGCCATGCTCGCGCTGCTTCTGCAGAAGCAGCAGCGGGATGAAGATCGCCGGCGACGGATGATTCTCATCATCCTTGGCGTGTTCGGAACGGCGCTGCTGTTCGGTGATGGCGTGATCACCCCCGCGATCTCGGTGCTCAGCGCGGTGGAGGGGCTGGAGGTTGCGGCGCCGGCGCTCCAGCCATTCGTCGTCGGGATAGCGGTGATCATTCTGTTCGTCCTGTTCGTCTTCCAGAAGAACGGGACCTCGCGCGTAGGCAAGGCGTTCGGGCCGCTGATGCTGATATGGTTCCTGACGATCGGGACACTCGGCCTCGTCGAGATTGCGCGCGAGCCGCAGATCCTCGCGGCGATGAATCCGGTGTATGCGGTGCGCTTCATGGGCGAGCATCGGTTTGCCGGGTTCGCCGTGTTAGGCGCGGTGTTCCTGGCGGTCACGGGCGCGGAGGCGCTGTACGCGGACCTCGGCCACTTCGGGAAGCGGCCGATCCGGCTGGCGTTCTTCGTGCTCGTGCTTCCCGCGCTGTTGCTGAACTACTTCGGGCAGGGAGCGCTGCTCCTGCGAATGCCGCAGGCGGTCGAGAACCCGTTCTACTACCTCGCGCCGCGCTGGTTTCTCTATCCGTTCCTCGTCGTCGCGACCCTGGCGGCGATCGTCGCGTCGCAGGCGCTCATCTCGGGGGCGTTCTCCCTGGCGCAGCAGTCGATTCAGCTCGGATACAGCCCGCGGCTCACGATCGTGCACACGTCCCAGCGCGAGCATGGGCAGATCTACGTGCCGGAGGTGAACACCGCGCTGATGGTGGGTACACTGCTCATCGTGCTCGGCTTCCGGTCGTCGGACGCGTTAGGTGCGGCGTACGGCATTGCCGTGACCGGGACGATGGCGATCACGACCATGCTGTTCGCGGCCGTCGCACGTACGCAGTGGAACTGGCCGCTGTGGCAGGTGGCGCTCCTCTCGGGCTGCTTCTTCGTGTTCGATTTCGCGTTCCTTGGCGCGAACGCGCTCAAGATCGAGCAGGGCGGGTGGGTGCCGCTCGCGATCGCCCTGTCGATCCTCACGCTCATGACGACGTGGAAGCGCGGCAGAGCGATCCTGGCGGAGATCATGTTGCGGTCGAGCATGCCGCTGGACCTGCTGCTCGCGGACATTGGTCGCAAGCGCGTGCATCGCGTGCCGGGGACGGCGGTGTTCCTGACGTCGGTGACTGACGGCGCACCGGTGGTGCTGTTGCATCACCTGAAGCACAACAAGGTCCTGCACCAGCAGGTCGTGCTGTTGTCGATCGTGTCGGCCGACGTGCCGGAGGTCGCGGACGCGGAGCGCCTGCAGGTGACGCCGCTCGAGCACGGCTTCTTCCGCGTGACTGCGGCGTATGGCTTCATGGAGACGCCTAACGTCCCGCGGGTGCTCGCGATGAGCGAGCGCTTCGGTCTTCGAGCGCGGCCGGGGGACACCAGCTACTTCCTGGGCCGCGAGCGGTTGATCCCGACGGGCCGGTCGCGGATGGCGCGCTGGCGGAAGAAGCTCTTCAGCTTCCTGTCGAGGAATGCACGGTCGGCGACGGAGTTCTTTGGCATTCCGCCGAACAGAGTGGTCGAGCTGGGGGCGCAGATTGAATTTTGATGAGGGATGAGGGATGGGGGATGAGGGAAGGGGGTTAACAGCGGACACCCTCGGGATCCGTCGCGCACCGAGATGGGCATCCCGAGGGTTCCCGCTTTCTCCCCTCATCCCTCATCCCCCATCCCTCATCCCTCTCAACATCCCGGCATTCGAAACGCCCCAATCTTCGTCGAATAGTTCACAGCACCCGCCTTCAAGTAGTCTCCGACGTACCAGATCGTACAGTCGTCGCTCGGGTCCACGGCGGTCTGCGTGTAGTCTTCCCACCGCAGCGTGTTCGCCTGCGCCGCCTCGCCCTCCACGAGCGCCGTCTCGCCTAACGTGAGCGTCCCCTTCGGGTCGTTCGTGAGTCGGCCGGCAAAGCGCTGGCCGGCGAAGTGCGGTGTCCCGCCGAACGAGTAGCCGATGCCGATGTTCCCGTGCTTGTCCATCGCCGGGCTCGCCATCCACCGGTAGAACCCTCCCGGCGCGTACGTGCCCTGCTGGTAGACGGAGACCTTCCGCTGCTTGTCGACGCGGAGCTCATACCACCGCACGCCTCCCCCGCCGCCCGACGTGTTTACCGAGTGCACCGCGACCAGCGACTCGCGATTCCCGATCCGCCGATACACGAGGCGCGCCATGATCTTGTCGCCTTGCGCGTCGAGCCGCCGGTCGACCCCCGGTTGCGGCACGCAGTTGGAGAGCTGGCCGTCGCATAGGTAGTGGTATGGCGCGACCGCGATCCTCGTGGGTCCCGCGACCTTCGTCCTGGACGGATCCTTCCAGTCGACGTGAAACGACCAGACGTAGAGGCTCGAATCCTCCATCACCTTCTGCAGCTGCGTCCCGCCGGCCGCGATCATGATGTTCGGCGCGCCCGCGGGCGGAAGCTGCCTGCCATCGAGGTCGGCGTTGTTGAGGAAGTTCACGCCGTCGATGATCACGCACTGTTCGGTCGCGTCCTTCCCCTGGAGCATGCTCGCGCGATCGGCGACACACGCGTGCTTCTGAATCACCTCATCACCGGTGCTCGTGGGCACGTAATACCCATCGGGCCAGACGGCCGGCCGCGGATAGTCGGGGAACAGCGGGCGCACGAACTCGTAACGGTAGTAGGGACCGAACGGGTCGGTACCGGTGCTCACCGCGTAGCACATGGCGTACACGCCGGAGTCGGACGGCGGTCGCTGGCCGGGCGGGCGCTGCGCCGAAGTTCCCGCGCTCTCGGGTGGCGGTGGCGGCGGGACGTAGAGCGGCGCTGCCGTGCCGGGCTGGCCCGGCTGGCCGCGGACGCTCCGTGCCGCCGGTTCGCCGCCCTTGCCCGCCGGAGGCGCATCCCGCCTAACGGAAAGCCGGCTGAAGATCGGCATCACGATGAGCCATCGGTCCGCGAGCTGGTCGTACCGCACGACGGCGTCGCCGTTGTTGCGCGCCTCGCACCCGCCGCCGAATCCCCTGAACACGTTGCGCGTCTCGCCGGGGCCGTACAGCACGAGACCCGTCGTGTCGTACTTCGCGCCCTTTTTCGTGAAGATCGCCATCCGGGTGTTGACGATCTGCACGACGTGGTTCGGACCCACGGCCAGCGTGTTGTCCGACGGGTTGCGAAGGTTCGCGGTGCCCTGCGGTCCCCTGAACCCGACACCCAGCCCGTCGAAGCTCGCGACGATCGTCGCCGGCGGCTTCGTTCCAAACGTCGTCTGCTCGACGGCCTCCGAGCCGGGAGGCGTCGTGATGACCGGAAAGCTGTCCGCCCGCGCTGCGCCCGCTCCCCCGTTAGGCTCGACCGCCATGACGCGGCGGGCTCGATCCGTGCCCTCGTGGTCAATCGGTGAACCGCTGTCGTTGGGCACGGCGACGTCGAGCGCCTCGAGCGGACCCGACACGTCGTGTGCGATCGCTGGCGTCACGGTCACAGCCGAGCGGGCGTGGACGCTGGACCTGGTGATCCAGAGCGCGACGACGCCGATCGTGGCAACAGCAGAGAGCGTGCAGGGAATGCGAAGACGGTGCATGGCCACGGTTGCGTTCGAACGCTTGGTTGGGGGTCAGACTC
>DASUGD010000374.1:0-13771 GCA_036274195.1 Gemmatimonadaceae bacterium
AGGCGCTGTACGTACCCTACCAGGCTAGCCGAGCGCCTGACAGTGATGCGGGTTGCGCGGTCAAGCGGGAGGCTCTAATAGATCAAGCCCGACCACTCCAACTCATTGCTCGCACGGAGGTGCCGTCCTATGCGTGTCGCCGCCCCGATGTGCGCTGCCGTCGCCCTGCTCGCCGCCGCGTGCGCGCCGAAGGGTGAGACGCCAGCGAAGGACTCCGCCGCGACCGCCGCGCGGCCGGTCGTGGACGCCGCCGCCGTTAGGCGTACAATCGAAGACGCGAACGCCAAGTACATCGACGCGCTGATTCGCGGCGACACCGTCGGCATGCTCGCGAACTACGCGGAGGACGCGGTGGTGATGGACCCGGGAAGGCCGCCATCGCGCGGGCGAGCCGAGGTCGGTGCCAACTTCGCCAGGAAAATTCAGTCGGCAAGGGTCAGCGACGAGAAGGCGACCACCGCAACCGTCGACGTCGCGGGCGACTACGCGATCGAGACCGGCAGCTACGACGTGACCGTGACCCCGAAGGGCGGAAAGCCGATGCACGACAAGGGCAAGTATCTGACCGTCTGGAAGAAGCAGGCTGACGGCTCGTGGAAGATCTATCGAGACATCAACAACTCCGACGGGCCGCCCCCAAAGAACTGAACGGCGAGGGGGGCCGACGCTCGACGTCGTTGTGGTGGAATGCGTCGCGTGCGCTGCTCTCGTTCAGGGCGCGAGCTTGCGGATCGGTGCTCGACGCTCTTTTCTCGACGATAGGAACGGACACCAACGAAGAACGGACACCAACGGAAAGCATCTTGAGCGATCGAACGGCTGACGCCAGACTTTGAATGGCCCTCTCCCACGAGCGCGATCATGCCGACCCCCGACGACCTACCCGCACTCGATCGACGCGGCTTCCTCTCGCGCATGGCTGGCTCGGCGTTTGTCCTCGGTGCCGGAACTCCGACGATCGAACGGCTGGCTGCATTTCCCGACGAGGCGGCAACACCCGGGTCGATCTTCACACCGGGGTCCAATGACCCCGACGCTGTCGTCTTTGCCGAGGCGCGTAAGCATTTTCTGATTCCCAAGGGCGTCTGCTACTGCAACACCGGGACCCTCGGCGCCTCGCCGCGCGAGGTCGTTGACGCGCTGGTCAACGGAACGCGTCGCCTCGAGACGGAGCTCGCCGACTGGGACTACAAGGTCGCCGACGGCGAGCCGCTCACCGGCTATCAGCTGTCGCTCGCGCTGCGCACGTCAATCGGCAAGTTCATCAACGCCGCGCCCGACGAAGTCGCCGTCACGCAGAATGCGACCATCGCCATGAATCTTCTCGCCAACGGACTCGATCTCGCGCCGGGCGACGAGGTGATCACCACCGATCAGGAGCACGGCGGCTGTATTTCGCCCTGGCGGCTCAAGGCCAAGCGCTTCGGCATCGTCGTCAAGGAGCTCACGCTCGACAACGGCACAGCCGGCGGCCCCGAGGGCGTCGTCAAGTTGTTCGCCGACGCGATGACGCCCAAGACCAAGGCCGTCATGTTCAGCCACGTGGTCTCCGGCTTCGGCACGCGCATGCCCGCGCGCGAGCTGTGCGATCTGGCGCGGAGTCATGGCGCGCTTGCGCTGGTGGACGGCGCGCAGGCGGTCGGCCAAATCCAGGTTGACGTCAAAGCACTCGGTTGCGACGCCTTCGTCGCCAGCCCGCACAAGTGGATGATGGCGCCCAAAGGCACGGGCGTTCTCTACATCCGTCGCGACATGCAAGATCGCTTCTGGACCACGCTCGCCAGCTCGCATTGGGACGACAAGGAGAACGGCGCCTTTCGCTTCATGCAGTACGGCACGGGCGCCGTGCCCGTGCACGACGGGCTCGCGGCAGCCATCGCCTTCATCGACAAGATCGGCATGGCGCGCATCGAGCGGTGGGACGCAATGCTCACCAAGCGGCTGCGCGACGGTCTCGCGAAGATTCCTCGCGCGCGCGTGACGTCGCCCAATGATCCGCGCCTTACCGCGGCGATCACGACCTTCAAGGTCGAGGGCGTGACGGCGCGCGATCTTCAGACCGCGCTCTGGAAGCGGCGCGTGCGTGTGCGTCCCCAGAATGACGTGCGCGGCGTGCGGCTCTCGGCGCACATCTACATGAGTCCCGCCGACGTCGACACGGTGCTCGATGTGGCCTCGAGGCTCGCATGAAGTCGCCGAACGTGGGCCGCGGCGAGCTGCCGTAGCAGCTGTGCTGGGGCGATCTGCGGCTCGCGACCGAATTTCGACGGCGTGAGCTACGCAGCTAAACGCACCATCTCCGGGGGAAGCCGCTAACGCTTGCCGTTCAGTCCTGCGAGCCCGTGAGGGCCTTATACCGCGCGTCGTTGCGCAAAGACTCCAGCCACCACGACTCATCGCGCGCGGCGTAGGCTCGTTGCTGCGGGTGTGATGCGAGGTACTTCCCGAGCAACGAGAGCGCGCGGTCCTTGTCACCCAGCTGCGCACGGGCAAACATCTCGAATTGAATCAGGTCCCCGCCCGGATCGAGTGACTCACTTCCCTGCGACTGCGCGATCACGGCACGCGCACTGTCGGCAAGCCCTGCCTGCACCAGCGCGATCGCCGCGATCATCGCTCCGCGCTTCTGGATAAAGTCGGGCTTGTCGACCTTGTTCGCCTCGACGTAGTCGCGCTCTGCCTTCCAGATGGCGTCCGCTGTTGGCTTGGGCGTCTGGTTCCGAAGCGTGAGCAGCCAGAGACGGCATTCAACAAATCGAAAATCGTCGGGGAACCGAGCGGCTCCCTCGTCGCACCACCGTTTCGCCTCCCTGCCTGCGTCGAGGTCCAGCGAGCTGCTGAACAATCGCCAGACGGTTTTGTTCGCGTCGCTCAGGTACGGGTCGGTCGTGTACGCCGTCCGAGCGGCGATATTCCCTTCGCTCGTACGGGACGTGGCGAGGTACAAGTGGCTCAGCGTATTCAGCGCCGAGGCCTGCGCCGGATTCGCCGTGGTCGAGGCCCGGAGGTCCGCTTCTGCGCCGGTGAGTAGGTCATCGAGCGCGTCAGCGTTAGGCGCCGCACCCAGAAGCCACTGCAGGTACCGCAGGGATCCGCGGGCCTCGAGCGCATCCGCATCGGCTGGCGCGAGCGACAACGCTGCCTCGGCCCTAACGAGCCCGCTGTCTATGTATGCCATCATCGCCGGCATTTGCCGCGCTGCCAGTGCGTAACGCGACGCGCGGTGCGCCAGGTGGGCACGCTGTGAGACCGGCGCGACCCA
This sequence comes from Gemmatimonadaceae bacterium, assembly GCA_036274195.1. Taxonomy (GTDB): domain Bacteria; phylum Gemmatimonadota; class Gemmatimonadetes; order Gemmatimonadales; family Gemmatimonadaceae; genus JAJKIV01. The sequence continues at coordinate 3,263 of DASUGD010000374.1, forward strand.
TTTGGGATCGAGCGCCTGCACGGCGGCGAGCGCCGAATCGGCGCGGACAAAGACCGACATCGCGGCGGGAAAGTTTCCCGCGAGCGCGAGCGAATCGCCCTGCTCCACAATTTGACGCGCACGCTGAAACTGGTCCCACGCCTGCGCGTTGTGCGTGCCGGCTTTGCCCTGAAGCTCCTGCACATTGCTGCCGATCTGCTTGCGCAGGAACACCGACACCTCGCGAACGAGCGAGTCCTGCAGGGCAAACGCGTCCTGCCTCGTCTTCTCGATCTGGGTCGAGGTGTTGTTCCCGCTCCGTGCGTCGGTGAGATCGACGTTCACCCGCAGCCGATCACCGGCCGCGGTGAGCGTTCCACCCACGATCGTCCCGACGTTGAGTGCCGATGCAATGCTGTCGATCCCCAGGTTGCCGGACTTGAACCGGGCCACGCCGCTGCGGGGTATGACGTGGATCCCTTTGACCTGACCGATCTCGCGGATCAGCGCCTCGGTCAACCCGTCTGCGAGATACTGCAAGGACTTGTCGGCCGAGCGGTCGTCGAAGTACAACACCGCGACGTTGGACGGCTTGAGTGCCGCGAGCCGTGCATCGCGAGGCGACACGCGTCCGCCGAGCCCAAAATACGCCGCTGCGGCGAGCACGGGCGCAGCGGCGCCGGCCGCGATCAACCCCAGCTTCTTCCGGCTCCAGCCTAACGCCGACCGCTTCGCACTGTCCCCGTCGCTCGCCTTGGCCTTCAGGCCGTCGCGGCGACGACGTGCCGCGCCTTCGTCGTCTGTCAGCGCCGTCGCGAAATCGTTCGCCGAGTGGAACCGGTCGGCCGGGACTTTCGCCATCGCGCGGATGATCGCGTCTTCCACCGCATCCGGGATCGTGCTGCGGACGATCTTGAGGCTTGGCGCAGTGTCCAGCGAGTGCCTGGCGAGAAGCGCCATCGCAGTGGGCCCCGTAAACGGCGGCTGCCCGGCGAGCATCTCGTAGACAACGCACGCCAAACTATAGACGTCGCTCTCGGGAGTGACGTCCCGGCTTCCCATCGCCTGTTCTGGCGACATGTACGTCGGAGTGCCGACGGCCATGCCGGTACGCGTCAGCGTTTCGCCACCGGCAACCGAGACGGCGCGCGCGATGCCGAAGTCGGCGACCATCGCCCCACTGGCGTCGAGCAGAATGTTCTCCGGCTTGATGTCGCGGTGAATGACGCCCTGCGAGTGCGCATAGGTCAGCGCGTCGGCGACCTGCTGCGCAATCCTGATTGTGTCATCGACCGGGAGCTGTTTCTCCCGATGCAGGCGATCACGCAGCGACGACCCGTCGACGAAAGGCATTACGTAATACAACAGGCCTTCGGCCTGGCCCGAGTCCAATACACCGACGATTCTCGGGTGCCGCAACGCCGTACCAACCTGGATCTCGCGGAGGAACCGCTCCTGTCCAAGAGTTGCGGCGAGCTCGGGAAGCAGGACTTTCACGGCAACGAATTTCTCGCGCGTTAGGTCACGAGCGAGAAAGACCGTTGCCATCCCACCGCGCCCGAGCTCGCGCTCGAACGCATATCGCTTGGCAAGGGCAGTCTGAAGGGTTGACAACGATACTTGAGACGTCGTCGCGTCCACTGTTCCTCCCCTGGAACGTGTTCCGATACCTCTGGACAGCGCACTATCACACTCGACGGCGTGGGCGTCGCCGCGAGTTGTGTCCAGCTCATAGGTTGATCGGTTACGAGAGCACTGGCGCTCGACGGGCGAGTCAATTATGTGCCTGCGGCACCAACATCACCAGGCAGGCTCCGAGGACGGGTTCCTTGCGATCGGGACGGGTTACCCGGGGCATGCTCTCCGACGACGGCGTGACGGCGCTCTTCACGCACTCGGGCAATCCCCAGTGGACGGACGTGTTCCCGCGAACGTCACGAGTAAGCGGCGGAGGCGCCGCAACCGCGTCGTTGTGGAAGGTAGTTAGGCGAGAAGCGGCGAGCTGGCGACGCTCGAGCCACGCCTCTCTGACCTGCGTTCGCCCGCTCTACTTCATCCAACCCGACTGCGTCGCGCTGGCAACTCTTGCGCGCGACGCACGCATGCTGCTGCCGCCATCGTGGTGCTGGACTGGTCGCTCGCGGCACGCGGCATCGAGAGCTCCGACGATTTCCCCAGGGCCGTGAGAGAATGGCTGTCGGATTACCCGGGACACTCGCGGGTGAAGTTGGGCCGCCGAAAATCGCCAGAGGCCTAGTGAGAGCGGGCGAAGCTGAGTTCCGTGTGGATCGAGGTCGTCGGCGGAGCTGCGAACTTCGCTGGCTGAGTCGCAAGGCGTGCTTATTGGCTTTATTCGCCGACCGTGATAGGCGATCGTTCGTTTGGTACGTAGCACCGCGCGTCGTTAGGCACCGTGCGGATCGCGATCGACCATAGGCATCGCGGGCTGGCCCGCTCGTTACATCCGTCCGCTCTGGAAGGCGAACACGATCGCCACGAGCGCAATCGTCACGAAAACGAGGAGCACGCCGAACCCGGACATCATGCGGTCCCGATTCGCCATCCCGATGAGTCCCGACAGCGCGACAACCATCGGCACGGCCCACGGCCCTGCGGCGTGTATCGTCGTGGCCAAAACGTCGTGAATGCTGGCGAACAGTTGCTCGAGCTGGTACAGCACGGCCCCTTCCGCGAGCGCTGAGCATTGACAGTACGGTTCGGCGCGCCGCCTGACAACGGAGACCTGCGGTGCCGCGAGTCACACCGGTCGCAAGGCGCGCCTATTGGCTTTATTCGCTGGCCCGATGGGCTCATCGTAGCCACATGCCGTATCCCCCGCATCGCGTCGAGCCGAATTACCCGGGCCCCGAAGTCGTGACGTCCCCATCACCGGTGCCGCCGATTGTGGTCGAGGCCTGGTGCATCGGCGTTGAGCGCATGAGCCGGCGCACGCTCGATGGATTCACACGCGATATCTGGAAGAACATTCGAGGCACCGTAGCATCAGGCGGCGCGTGCGCCACCATCGTTCTGTCGCGGATCGAATCACTCGCGGCGATCAACTCGGCTGGTTCACCGCCGGAGACGGCAAGGCGCCGCGGTCGCTCGCGATTCCACCCGACGTCACTCCGGTCTGGGAACCCGACGGGCCCCGATTCGCGTTTCTCCGCCTCACCCCGTTCTTCGCGGGGGATTCCGTCTTCGTCGGGTCGGCGGATTCCATCTGGAGCTATCCGATCGGCGGCGCAGGCATGGCGCTCAGCTGGTTGCCGCGCGCCGAGGGCCTACTGGTGCTCGTCATGGCAGGGAGCGGCAGCTCATCGCTGGTGAAGGTGGAACTCCCGACGGGGCGAACCTCGGTGCTGGTCGACAGTCTCGACGCTCCAGCGGGGCCTCCTCCACCGTTCGCGCTCGCGCCGGACGGACAGCGAGTGGTCATCGCGCTCGCCGGCCTGGGAGCACCTGATCCCGAGGTGCGCAACCTCCCGCAGGCCCGGCGTCGTCTCGGGATCTACGAGGTCGATCTCGCGACTGGTCGCCGGCGACCGATCGTTCCGCCCACCGAATACAGTGATGCATTCGCACCCTCGATCGGCGGCGAGAATCTGTTCTGGACTACCACCGAGTCCTCGGTTTCGATCGTCGTGCTCCCGGCGGCCGGCGGGTCTGCACGAGAAGTGGTGAGCGGCGCGTTCCTACCGACCTGGCAACCCGATGGTCGGCGGATTGGCTTTGCCTACGGCGAATGGCGCATGGCGGACTGGCCGCTCAACTGGGACGGTGGCGCGATCGAGGTCGACGGGGACGGTCGTCCCGCCGGCCCGCTCACTCCGCTCATCGCAGGGTACCACGAGGACTTTTCATCCGTGTGGTCGCCCGTCGGCGGATGGGTGGCGTACCATTCGCACCGCTCCAAGCACCCCGTCGCGGGTTATTACTCGCCCGACGCTACCGACGACATCTGGCTCCGGCGGACTGGCGTTCCGGCACACGACTCGACAGAGATCCAGCTCACGGACTTCGGGTTCGAGGCCGGCAGTCCGTCGTGGTCGCGCGATGGGAGCCGCATCGTCTTCTCGTCGTGGGAGACGGGCGGCCCGGCGCGTGCTGCCCATCCTTACTACGTGCGGATCGACAAGGCGACCGGGCGGCCGCTCAAACGGGGCGGCTACCGGTTCCGGCGGAGGTCGCGGACGTGATCGCCGCCGCATGGTCGCCGATAAACGACGACCTGGCGGTGGAGCAGGAGCTGAACGGGCGGCGCGCGCTGTGGATCGTCCCGAGCGGCGGTGGCGCGCCCCAAAAAGTGGTCGAGTACCAGAGCCGAGTGCTCTCCGGCTGGGCCTGGACCACCGACGGTAAGGGGCTTCTTTACTCCGCAGCGGCTCCTGATCGCTACCAGATCTTTGTCGTCCCGGCCAGCGGGGGTGCGCCGCATCAGCTCACGCGCGACTCCGCAAACGTGATGCACCCGAGCATGTCACCCGACGGAACCAGAATCGCAGCCACTCGGCTGGTCCACCGGAAGGAGATCTGGCGCATGTCGCTTCCACGGTAAGTCGAGAGGCCGCGTCCAGGTAGCAAGCCAGTCTCTGACGTAGGCAGCCTCGCTAGGACACCTCAAGCCTACCCCGACGCCGGTCGCCCGGACAACCTGACGGTGAACCTGACGTTCGGGCAAAGACGGACCCGACGAGGGACGTGACGCGTGATGCGACGAATTCTTCAGAGTCGTGCCCGGCCTCACTCGACACGCAGACATGACGTTGGTGCCTAACGCCTTAAGTTAACCTGCGAGCGCCGCGCCCGACTCGACGGGCTCGCGATGCTGACGTGCAGTTACTCGTCGTGTCGATACTCACACGCAGTGGCGTGAGTGTTGAGCGGGTGAGTCTATTCGACTTTTGGTAACTGCGTGAAGCATCCTGTCGCCAACCACGCCGTGGTCTAGACCGGACCGCCACGATCATCCCGACGAATGTCTCGCGCGAGCGGCTGTAACACCCGGGTGTCATCTCTCTGAAACGGGAGAGACCATGAGTGAATCGCAGCACGCACTCCTTGAGACGAGCAATCTGTCGAGCGGAGTGGGGCCGGCACCAGCGCAGACTGTCGCGCTATGGATCAACCTAGTCGCGTCGGTGGGACCGGACGAACTCGCGGACTTTGAGGCTCGGGACGTTCCGCACGTGGGAGCGCGCGCCGAGGTCGTGGTCGATGGCGATACGCAGTTACGAAGTGACACGCCATCCCCTCCCTCGAGCCGGACCTCGCCGTAGAGCAGCGAGCCGGGCTGCGTTCGTAGAGCCGGATCGCGCGTTGCCCGTCTCCTCGATCCCCTTGCTCCACGGCTTGCGATGGCACCGTCATGGCGGGGAATTCTCGCCACGATCTGGTTCGCTCGCGGTGCAACTTCGCGTGCGACGTTTTATCCCCCACTCCATCGCCTAACGCGCCTCGCCCCCGTACTTGTTGTGCCAGTGGCCGTGCGCGGCCGACCAGATCAACCCGTTCCGCTCCTCGCCGTCCCTGGGACGACGGGCCGCGAGGACATAGCCCGCCAGGGCGAGCCCGAGCACCGTGACGACCAACGTCACGCGGGACCGGAACCGCTTCTTCTGCTTCAGGCGTTCCAACTCGGCCTTGTGCTCCTCCGAGCGCTGCTTGCGCTCCTCACGCTTGCTCCTTTCGATGGTCCCCATTGAGGCTCTCTGTTTGACGTTCTCTCGCGAGGCACTGCACCTGTCGCGACGCTCGTCGCCTCAGATGTCAGTATTGTAGGCATCGAGCCCGAGCCAGTCCACGCGCCGAGTTGTTCCTCACCATCCGCTTCTTTCCACTCGCGCTGTCGGCCGTGGAACTCGTGGCGTAATCCGCCTCGCCTAGCTCGAGAAGGGGATTCCCTCCCCTGGCGTTTGACTCTCCGTAACCACCCGCGACTCGTTCGGTCGAGTCGCTCTCGTTCGTGGCGCAAGCTTGCTGCTGACCGCCGGCGCTGGGGCGGAGGGGTCACTCGCGGTGCGGCGCGCCGGCACCGCCTCAGCCTCGCGCATCTCCAACGGACGGTACCGCAGCGCCTCGGCCACGTGCGTCCACGCAATGGCCGTCGCGTCGTCGAGGTCCGCGATCGTCCGCGCCACCTTGAGCACCCGATGGTACGCCCGCGCCGACAGCCCCGACCGCTCGGCCGCCGACGCCAGCAGCTCGCGCGCGTCGCGATCCACCGGCGTGTGCGTATCGAGCCACCGACCCGCCGCGTGCGCGTTGCACCTGACGCGCGGCACGCCACGATATCGCTCGCGCTGGCGCGCACGCGCCCTCTCCACGCGCGCGCGCACCGCCGCCGACGACTCCCCACCCTCCCGCCGCCCCAGCTCGCGCAGCGGCACCGCCGACAGCCGCACCTGCATGTCGATGCGGTCGGCGAGTGGGCCGGAGAGCCGGGACTGGTGATGCGCGATCTCGGACGCGGCGCACGAGCAGCCGCCGCGCGGGTCGCCCGCGCGCCCGCACGGGCACGGGTTCATCGCGCCCACGAGCGTGAACTGCGCCGGGAATGCCACCGACGTCGCCGCCCGCGCGATCACCACGCGGCCATCCTCGAGCGGCTGGCGCAGCGCGTCGAGGACGTGCCGCGGGATCTCCTGCAGCTCGTCGAGGAACAGCACGCCGTGGTGCGCGAGACTCACCTCGCCCGGGCGCGGGTTGCTGCCGCCGCCGATCAGCCCGGCCGCCGAGAGCGTGTGGTGTGGCGCGCGGAACGGCCGGGCGACGGACACCGCGGCGTTAGGCGCGAGCAGCCCGGCGACCGAGTGGATCGCCACCACCTCGAGCGCTTCCTCCTCGGTCAGCGCGGGCAGGATGGTCGGCAGCCGCCGCGCGAGCATGGTCTTCCCCGCTCCGGGCGGTCCGATCATCAGGAGCGCGTGCGCCCCGGCCGCCGCGATCTCCAGGGCGCGCTTGGCGACCTCCTGCCCCACCACGTCGGCGAGGTCGACCGACTCGGCGGCTGGCGGGGCGGTGGCGTCGTTGAGGCCGGCGCCCGGTGGGTCGAGCGTACCGGCCTCGAGCTGCGCGACGATCGAGGTCAGGGTGGGCGGCGCGCAGAGCGCGAGCTTCGACACGAGGGACGCTTCGGCGACGTTAGGCGGCGGGAGCACCAGCGTGACGTTACTCCCGGCATCCCGCTTGCGATGACCCGTCGTGGCCAGCCGCCGCGCGACCGAGAGCGCACCTCGCACCGGCCGCAGCGAGCCGTCCAGCCCCAGCTCGCCGATCGCCACGACCGACGCGAGCGCGTCCGCATCGAGCTGACCCGTCGCGGCGAGATACCCTAACGCGATCGGGAGGTCGAACGCCGTTCCGTCCTTCCGCTGATCACCTGGAGCGAGATTCACGGTGACGCGCCTCGCCGGCACCACGAATCCCGAGTTCAGCAGCGCGGCGGAAACGCGCTCGCGGCTCTCCTTGACCGCGCCCGCCGGCAACCCGACGATCGTCCACATCGGCAGGCCGAGGGCGACGTCGACCTCCACGAGCACGTCGTAGGCGTCGATGCCAAGCACGGCGGCGGACCGAACAGCGGCGAGCATTGCGCCACAGTAACGCACCATGCTCCCGGCCCCGTTACCAAAGCGTTGCGATCCGGGGCCGACCAACTCTCAGCGAATGTTCAGCAGATGAATGAACGAGAGCCCGAGCACGACGAGGAGGAGCAGCGACAGAGAGACCGCGGCGATGACGCGCGACCCGGCACGTGCTACCGCGCGCACATCTGCACTGAGGCCGAGCGCCGCCATCGCGACGATCGTGAGGTTCGTCGACGCGAGCCGCGTCGGGGCGATCCAGCTCGCCGGCACTGTGCCCGTCGCGCGCAGGGTCGCCAGCGCCAGAAAGCCGACGATGAACCACGGCACGAGCATCGTGAGCGACGGCGCGTGAGCGAATCGATCCCGCTCGCGAACCGAGAAGAAGAGAACCACCGGACCGAGCATGAGGACCCGCACCAGCTTCACGAGCGTCGCCACCTGGCCTGACAGCATGCTCACCGGAAACGCGGCCGCCAACACCTGCGGCACGGCGTACACACTCAACCCCGCGAGCACGCCGTATTGGTAGTTCGTGAGGTGGAGTGGACCGACCAGCAGCGGGAGCCCGAGCACGACGATCACGCCGAGAATCGCCGTGAACGCGATGGACGACGCCACGTCGTCCGCGTCCGCCCCGATCACCGGCGCGACCGCCGCGATGGCCGAGTTCCCACAGATCGCGTTGCCGGTGGCGACGAGGATCGCGAGATGACGCCGGAGCCCGAGCCCGCGCGCGATCAACATGCCGAGTACGAGGCCCAACGCGACGATCGACACGATCGCGACGCCGAGCGCGGGGCCTGCTCGCAGCAACAACGGGAGATCGACCGAGATCCCGAGAACCGCCACCGAGAGCTCGAGCACCTGCTTGCCGGCGAACCGAATACCCGGCTCGAGTCGCGGGCTCGGTCGCCACACGAGCCGCACGAGCATGCCGACGAGCAGCGCGACGACGAGCGCCTCGATGACCGCCGACCCGAAGAGCCGTGTCTCGAGACCCGCGATCGCAACGGATGCCGCCGCGACTGCCGCGGCGACGAGAACGCCCGGGACTACGCGGCGCAACGTGCCCGGCGCGCGCGACCGACCTCCAGCGCGGCGGGCGCCTTCCGCAGGCGCACGAGCGTCACCTCGGGGAACGCGCCAAGCCGGAACGGGATGCCCCAGTACCCCGTTCCGGGACTGATGTAGAGCAGCGCATTCTCGTTGCGGTACGCACCCATCGCGTGCTCGAGGAAGGGCGATGCCAGGCTCCAGCCGAACGACGGCAGGGCGAGCTGGCCCCAGTGCGTATGGCCGCTGAGCGTGAGGGCCACACCGCGCTTCGCGAGCGCAGGCCAGAGTGCCGGGTTGTGCGCGAGCGCGACCACCGTAGCGCCGTTAGGCGCTCCGGCGAGCGTGCGCTCGACGTCCGGCGCGACCCGGCTCTGCCCGCGACGCCCGCCAGCCGGATCGCCCGTGCCGGCCAGGACGAGCGCGGCATCACCCCGGCGGAGGATGTGCGCCTCGTTGAGCAGCAATCGCGCGGACACATCCTTCCGCAGTCGATGCTCCACGGAGTCCCAGCCGGCGTAGACGTCGTGGTTGCCGGGGATCATGAACACGCCGAGGGGAGCGTCCAGCGCGCCTAACGCCGCCGCGTACGCATCGACGTCTTCCGCCCGGTCGTCGACGAGATCGCCCGTCACCGCGATCACGTCGGGCGAGAGGTCGCGAATGGCTCGCACCACTCGCTCGAGAAACCGCCGCGACGTGTGCGGCCCGACATGCAGGTCGGACACCTGCGCGATGGCGAGTCCGTCGAACTCCTGCGGCAGACCGGGAATCGAGGCGTCGACTTCCCGAACGACGAGTCGGCGGGTGCCGAGGTACCCCGCGAACAGTACGCTGGCCACGCAGGTGAGCACGATGCCCGCAGCGATTCGCCCGCCGGCGAGTGGCTGCCCGAACACCGCGCCGACCAGGACACCGGCCGTCCCTGCGATGCTGACGAACGGCAGCATCAGCTGCGTGTACCAGAAGGGCCGGACGACGAGCAGGCGGAACGCCGCCTTGGGATAGAACGGCCACCCGCGCCAGTGCGCGTACACGGCGAGCGGGAGCGTCGTGTAGACGGCGATCGAAAGGACGACGGTCAGCGCATGCGGGAACAGTCCGTTCGCCAGTGCGCCGACGATGAGCCACGACGCCCCGAGGTAGAGCCCGAGGCGCACGGCGATGAGGAGCCGTTTCATGTGGGAAAGGTAACCGCGCCTCGTCGCGCTGCCTCGGCGACCTACGTGTTCTGGTTGAGCGCAGCTCCGGATGGCGCCGTGGCCAGGCAATTGCGGAAGCGCTCGCGCAAAACGCTCTTCAGATACTTGCCGGTGCCCGACCGCGGAATGGAATCCACGAGAATCACGTCGTCCGGCAGCCACCACTTCGCGAAGTGGGGCGCGAGGTGTTCGCGCACCGATTCGAGCGTGGGCGTCCGGCCCGCGCGCGGCACGACGACCGCCACTGGCCGCTCGTCCCACTTCTCGTGCGGGACCGCGATGACCACAGCCTCCGCCACGTCCTGGTGCGAGAGCAGCGCGCCCTCGAGCGCGACGCTGCTGATCCACTCACCGCCGGACTTCACCAGATCCTTCGACCGATCCTGAATCGTTATGCAGCCGCGAGCGTCGATGGACACGATGTCGCCCGTGCGGAACCACCCGTCGTCGGTAAACCGATCGGCGGACTCTGGCGAGTTGTAGTACGCCCGCGCGACCCAGGGTCCGCGCACCTCGAGCTCGCCCATCGTCTCCCCGTCCCATGGCGCGAGCTCACCGTCATCACGACGCGCCCGAATCTCCACGAACGGCAGTGGCAGGCCGGCCTTCGCCCGATACGCGAACTGCGCATCGCTCGATGCGCTTTCGAGCTCGCTGGTCACCTTGCTCACCGAGCCGACGGGGCT